>SEHC01000061.1 GCA_004173415.1 Lysobacteraceae bacterium | reverse complement strand
ATGCAGCTGAGCGAGTCGCCGCTGTTCCAGGAGATGAAGGACAACGGCAAGCTGTCGAAGGCGCCGCTGACCGAGAGCTTCTTCTCCAAGAACGGCAAGATCGTGCTGCTGGCCCTGCTCGGCGCCACCGCCGGCCAGGCCGTGGTCTGGTACGCCGGACAGTTCTACTCGCTGTTCTTCCTCACCCAGACCCTGAAGATCGACGGCACCACCGCCAACCTGCTGATCGCCGGCGGCCTGATCATCGGCACCCCGTTCTTCATCTTCTTCGGCTGGCTGTCGGACAAGATCGGGCGCAAGCCCATCATCATGGGCGGCTGCCTGATCGCCGCGCTGACCTTCTTCCCGATCTTCAAGGGCCTGACCCACTACGGCAATCCGGCCATGGAAGAAGCCGTGGCGACCAGCCCGGTGGTGGTGGTCGCCGATCCGGCGACCTGCAGCTTCCAGTTCGACCCGGTCGGCAAGAAGGTCTTCACCAGCAGCTGTGACATCGCCAAGGCCGCACTGGCAAAGGCCGGCGTCACCTACACCAACCAGGATGCGCCGGCCGGGACGGTCGCCCACATCAGCGTCGGCGACAACAAGGTGGAGGCGTTCGAAGGCGCGGGCCTGGATCCGGCGGCGTTCAAGGCGGGTTCGGAGGAGTTCGGCAAGTCGCTGAAGGCCAGCATGACCGCGGCCGGCTATGGTGGCCAGCGGCAACATCTACCAGGGCCTGTGGTACCCGATCGTGATCGCCGCGATGACCCTGGTGATCGGCACGCTGTTCCTGCCGGAAACCAAGGACGTGGACATCACCAAGTAGGCAGCTCCCTGCCCGCCGGGTCCCGACCCGGCGACACCTGCAACGCCGGCCCGCAATGGCCGGCGTTTTCTTTTGCCTGCCTGCCTGCCTGCCAGCCCGGCACGGGGCCGGGCGAGCCGGCGGCGGGGCTACTGCGGCGGCGCCGACAGTTCGCGGGCGCTCAGGAAGCCGTTGCGGTCCAGGTCCTGTCTGGCGAACCGGTCCGCCAGCCGCTCGCGGTGTTGCTGGCGGGTGATCGGCTGGCCCTTGCCGCCGGGCAGTTCCTCGGCGCCGAGGACGCCATCGCCATTGCGGTCGCGTGCATCGAAGGCGTAGCTCATCCAGTCCAGGTATTCGGCCAGGCTGACCCGGCCATCGCCGTCGCCGTCCATGCGCGCGAGGTAGTCGCTGGTCGCGTTGACCTGGGCCCAGGCGCCCGCCGGCAGCAGCAGCAGCGACAAGGCCCAGGCCCGCCTGTGCCCGCCGGCGAGGCGGGAAGTGGTGTGCATGATCTGCCTGGCCAAGCCCATCGAACGTCCCCCGCGGTCGTGGGCCGGCTGGAACTTCCAGCCGCCATGCCCTTGCCGTGATCCAGGCAAGGATGACCGAGAAGACGCCCGGCGTGGTGAACACGCGTCAGGCGGATGCGGCACACTCCGGGTCCCGGCCTCGCAGGGCGCGGGGTCCGTGCTTTCCTGCCTCCGACCCGACCTACCGGTTCCCGCATGCCTTCCCCGTCCCCCCGGTCCATCCCGGACTCCTCCCCGCCGCCCCTGATCGAACTGGATCGCGCCACCGTGGTGAGGGGCGAGGCGATCGTCCTGGATGCGCTCTCGCTGCGCATTGCCGCCGGCCAGCACACCGCGATCCTCGGCGCCAACGGCAGCGGCAAGTCCAGTTTCGTCAAACTGATCGACCGGGCGCTGTATCCACTGGCGCGCGACGGCGAAAGTCCGGTCAGGGTGCTCGGCCGCGAGCGCTGGAACGTGCAGGAGCTGCGCAGCCAGCTGGGCGTGGTCAGTGGCGACCTGGGCCGCGAGCTGCAGGAAATGCCCGGCCTGGAAGTGGAGGAGCTGGTGTTGACCGGCTTCAGCGCCAGCCTGGCGCTGCCGCCCGGGCATGAGGTGACTGACGGCATGCGCGAACGGGTGGCCGCGGCCCTGGCCCAGGTGCAGGCCACCGCGCTGGCCGGGCGCCGGGTCGCGGAGATTTCCACCGGCGAAATGCGCCGCGTGCTGATCGCCCGCGCGCTGGTGCACAGGCCGCGCACCCTGCTGCTGGACGAACCCAGCGCCGGCCTGGACCTGGTCGCCCGCCAGCGCCTGCTGCGCCTGCTCGGCCGCCTCGCCGGCCAGGGCATAACCCTGGTGCTGGTGACCCACCACCTGGAGGAAATCATTCCCGCGATCGGCCGGGTCATCCTGTTGCGCGCCGGCCGGGTCCAGGCCGATGGCGAGCCGGCCAGCGTGCTCACCACGGCCAACCTATCCGCTGCGTATGGCGGTGAGGTGCGGGTCCGCTGCGAGGCGGGGCACTACCTGGCCAGCAGCCACTGAGCCACACCGCCGGCGGCTCATGCCCCTGCGCTTGCTTTTGCCGCGACCGGGACCAAGATCAGGCGGAGCAAGCCGTTTCTCCCGCCTTCCCGCCAGCCGCCCATTCAGCCGCCCGCCCCATGCCCGAACTGCCCGAAGTGGAAACCACCCGTCGCGGCCTGGCCCCGCACGTCGAAGGCAGGCGCGTGCGTGCGGTGGTCCTGCGCCGGCCCGACCTGCGCTGGCCGATCCCGGCCGAGATCACCGAACTGCTGCCCGGCCAGCGCATCAGCGCGGTACGCCGGCGGGCCAAGTACCTGCTGCTGGACACCGATGCCGGCAGCGCCCTGCTGCACCTGGGCATGACCGGCAGCCTGCGTGTGCTGCCGGCGAGCACCCCGGTCGGCATCCACGACCATGTCGACCTGCAGCTCAGTTCCGGGCAGGTGATGCGCTTCACCGATCCGCGCCGCTTCGGCAGCCTGCTGTGGCAGCCGCCTGGGGAAACCCACGAATTGCTGCGCGCGCTGGGGCCGGAACCCCTGTCCGCCGATTTCGACGGCGATTACCTGTTCGAGCGCAGCCGCGGGCGCAAGGCGCCGGTCAAGACCTTCCTCATGGACCAGCGCATGGTCGTGGGCGTGGGCAATATCTATGCCGCCGAAAGCCTGTTCCGCGCCGGCATTTCCCCCCTGCGCGCCGCCGGCCGGGTGTCGCGCGAGCGCTACCTCGCATTGGCCACGGCGGTGAAGGGCATCCTCGCCCATGCGATCACCCGCGGCGGCACCACGCTGCGCGATTTCATCAGCCCCGATGGCGCCCCGGGATACTTCGAACAGGAACTGTCGGCCTACGGCCGCGGCGGCGAACCCTGCCCCAATTGCGGCAGGGCCCTGCGCTCGGCCGACATAGGCCAGCGCGCCAGCGTCTGGTGCGGCCACTGCCAGCGCTGACAAACGCCGGAACCGCGCCGCTGCGGCCAATGGGCTATATTCGGCCCTGCAAACCCGGGGAAGGACGATGGCGGACGCAGCAGACATCACCGTATGGCTGGATTCGGCGCGCAACGGCGACCGCGCCGCGCTCGACCATGTGCTCTCCACGCTCTACCAGGAACTGCACACCATGGCCCGGCGCCAGCTGTCCGGCCAGCACGGCTACACCCTGGACGCCACCGCCCTGGTCCACGAGTCCTACCTCAAGCTGATCGGCAGCAGCGGCAACGCCAAGTTCGACGATCGTGCGCACTTCTTCGCCTATGCGGCCTCGTCGATGCGCAGCGTGGTGGTCGATTACGCCCGCAACCGGCTGGCGCGCAAACGTGGCGGCGACCTCAAGCGGGTCGCGGAGATTCCCGAGGACGTCGAGGGCCCGCTGCGCCTGGACGAGGACATGCTGGCGCTGAACGATGCCCTGGACAAGCTGGCGGCCGCCGACGAGCGCCTGGCCCAGGTGGTGGAGATGCGTTATTTCGCCGGCCTGTCGGAACTGGAGATAGCCGAACTGCTGCAGCGCTCCGAACGCAGCATCCGCCGCGACTGGCAGAAGGCGCGCATGTTCCTGCTCTCGGCCATGCAGGAAGACTGACCCGGGGCAGACGGTCGCCGACGATGGACGCCGAGCGCTGGAAACGCCTGTCCCCGCTGCTCGACGTGCTGCTCGAGCTGCAGGGCGATGCGCGCAGCGCGCACCTGCACGGACTGCGCGAGCAGGATCCGGGCCTGGCCGACGAACTGCAGAGGTTGCTGGCGCTGGAGGAAGGCGACGACGACTTCATGGCCTCGCCGCTGCTGGACAAGCCGGGGCAACCCCAGGCCGGCACCCTGGTCGGCCCCTACCGCATGGAAGTGCTGCTCGGCGAAGGCGGCATGGGCATGGTCTGGCTGGCCTCGCGGGCCGACGGCCTGTACCAGCGCAAGGTGGCGCTGAAGTTGCTGCGCCCCGGCCTGGCCGATCCCAACCTGCGCCTGCGATTCAGCCGCGAACGCGAGATCCTGGCGCGGCTGGCCCATCCCAACATCGCCCGCCTGCTCGACGCCGGCATCGGCAGCGAAGGCCAGCCCTACCTGGCCCTCGAGTACGTTGAAGGCATCCCCATCACCGACTACTGCCAGGCCCATGGCATGTCGGTGGACACCAAGCTGAAACTGTTCCTGCAGGTCTGCGAAGCGATCAGCCACGCGCACGCCAACCTGATCGTGCACCGCGACCTGAAGCCCTCCAACATCCTGGTCACCTCGACCGGCGAAGTGCGGTTGCTGGATTTCGGCATCGCCAAGCTGCTCGACGACGCCGAGCCGGTCGCGGTCCATCCGCGCACCGAGGTGCGCGCGTTCACCCTGCACTATGCCGCGCCCGAACAGGTGCGCGGGGAGCCGGTCACCACCATGACCGACGTGTACTCGCTGGGCGTGGTCCTGTACGAGGTGCTGGCGGGGACCAAGCCCTACCGGTTGCGCCGGCAGACCGACGCCGAATGGGAACAGGCGATCCTGGCGGTGGAACCGCTGAAACCCTCGGTCAGCTCGCAACGCACCACCGGCGGTACCCGCGACGGCAGCCCGGAGGCCAGGCGCAATGCCCGCAGGCTCAGTGGCGACCTGGACAACATCGTGCTCAAGGCGCTGTCCAAGCAGCCCGAGCAGCGCTATGCCTCGGTCGAGGCCCTGTCGCTGGACCTGCAGCGCCACCTGCATGGCCGCCCGGTGCAGGCGCGTGCGCCCAGCTGGGGCTACCAGCTGCACAAGTACGTGCTGCGGCACCGCTGGGCGCTGGCCTCGACCCTGGCGGCCACGTCCCTGCTGGGGGTGGCACTGGCGATCAGCGTCTCGCAGGGCCGTCAGGCGATGCGCGAAACCCAGCGTGCGCAAGCCATGCAGGATTTCGTGATCGGCCTGTTCGACAACGCGGGCGTGGCCCAGCAGGGCAACATCTTCGATGCGCGCAAGCTGCTGGTGGCCGGCGAGCGGCGTGGCGAACGCGAATTGGCGAGCCAGCCGCTGGCCCTGGCCGAACTGCTCGGCGTGATCACGCGCCTGCGCATCGGCCTGGGCGACTACCAGGATGCGCTGGGCCTGCTGGAACGCCAGCAGAAGCTGCTGGCGCAACTCGACGATCCGCCGGCGGCGCTGCAACTCGAAGCGGTGACCCAGCACGGGCGGATCCTGCGCCTGCTCGATCGCGCCGGCGAATGCCTGCGGGTGATGGCGCCGGCTGAAGCGATGGTGTCGCGCCTGCCGTCTCAGCACCACGCGCTAGAAGCCGATTTCCTGTCCCAGTACGGTCGCTGCCGGCGGGTGGCGGGCGAGCGCCTGGGCACCCAGCAGCTGTTCGAGCGCTCGCTGTCCCTGCGCCGCTCGATCGCCGACGAGGCCGGGGTCGCCGAGAACCTGTACGACCTGGCCCTGGACGAGGCCGAGCTGGGCCGCACCGACGCCGCCCTGGCGGGCTATGACAAGGCCCTGGCCCACCTGCGCAAGCACGTCGGCAACGGCAATCCGCTGACCGTCGAGATCCAGGTGAGCAGGGCACGCCTGTTCCGCAGCCGCGGCGACATCGATGCGGCCAAGTCGACCCTGCTCACCGCCCTGGCGATCGCCAGCGAAGTGCACGGCGACCAGCACCCCACCACCCTGGGCGTGCGCCGCCTGCTGGTCGCGGTCCTGACCGACCAGGAACACTATGCCGATGCGGCGCGGCAGATCGAACCCCTGTATGAGCTCACCGTCGAGAGCCTGGGTCGCGAGCACCGCGAGACCGGGCTGGCCCTCAACACGCGCGGCATCATTGCCCTGGAGCAGGGCCGCATGGCCTCGGCGATGGCCGACCTGGCCGAAGCCGTGCGCATCTGGCGCGGCGCGAGCGGCTCGCAGAACCTGCACAACGGCCTGTTCAATTACGGCATGGTGCTGCACCACGCCGGACGCCAGGAGGCGGCGATGAAGGCCTTGCTGGAATCGCGCCTCATGCGCGCCAACCGCTACGGCGCCAGCGACGCCTCGGTCGGCGAAGTGGATCGCATGATCGGCGAGGTCCTGGACAGCCAGGGCAAGCTGGACGCGGCCGGGATCCGTTTCGACCGCGCGGTGAAACTGACCCGCATCGGCCTGGGCGCGGAGCATCCGCGCACTCTGGAGGCGGAACTGTCGATGGCCCGCCACCAGGCGCGGATCGGAAAGTCCACGGCCGCGATCAGGACGCTCGAGCGGCTGTCCACGCATCCGGCCGGCGGCGACGAGGCGCCCAAGCTGCACTGGCGCGCCCGCGCCTACGCCGCCGAGGCGCGCTGCGCGCTGGGCCAGCGCGACCGGGCGCGGCGCGAACTGGAGGCGCTGGCCGCCGAACTGCGCCAGCAGCGGCCCGACGGCGGCCTGGTGACCCGCGAAGTGCTGGCGATCGGCAAGGCCTGCGCCGGATAACACCGCATTCGCCCTGCTGGCCCGATCGCGACACAATGCCGGCAGGCCTCGAGACCCAGGAAGATCCATGTCCGTTCCCCCTCCCGTGGCGCTGGTCACCGGCAGTGCCCGTCGCATCGGCGCGGCCATCGCCCGCCGCCTGCACGCCGACGGCTACGACCTGGCCCTGCACTACCGGCACTCGCAAGACGCCGTGCAGGCACTGGCCGCCGAGCTGGAAAGCCGGCGCCCGCGCAGCGTGCTGACCCTGCAGGCGGAGCTGTCCGACTTCGATCGCCTGCCCGAACTGGTGGCCCGGACCGTGGGCCGTTTCGGTCGCCTCGATGCGCTGGTCAACAACGCCTCGGCGTTCGAGCCGACACCCATCGGCACGACCACGCCACGGCAGTGGGACCAGTTGTTCGCTTCGAATGCCCATGCCCCCTTCTTCCTCGCCCAGGCGGCCGCACCGCACCTGAAAGCGTCGCGTGGCGCCATCGTCAACCTCATCGACCTCTATGCCGAGCGGCCGCTGGCCAGGCATACGCTCTACTGCATGGCCAAGGCGGCGCTGTTAATGGCGACCCGGTCGCTGGCCCTGGAGCTGGCCCCCGAAGTACGGGTCAACGCGGTCGCGCCCGGGGCGATCCTGTGGCCGGAGCAAGGCCATGCCGAGGCGGCGAAACAGGCCATGCTCGAGCGCACTCCGCTGGCGCGCACCGGCACCCCGGAGGAAGTCGCCGCCGCCGTGCGCTGGTTGCTGGCCGAGGCCAGCTACACCACCGGCCAGGTGATCCGCGTGGATGGCGGCCGCATGCTGGCCGGCTGAGGGGATCGCCGCCGCAGCGATCAGCGCACGGTCTGGGCGCCGGCCTGGTCGATCAAGCCATGGAACGCCGGTGGTGCCTCGTGCGACACCGCATAACGATAAAGCGCGGCCGCATAGATGCCGCTCAGCGCCGCCTGGTACACGCCCAGCAGCAGCAGCCCGACCACGAACAGCGCCACCACCGCCACGGCCAGGGCCGGCGAGGCCTGGAACGCGAGGAACGCCAGCGCCGCGCCGAGCAGGATGAAGCCAAAGGTGACCAGGCCGAAGACCGCGCCGATGCCGAGGTTGCCGATCGCGTTCTCGCCCCAGGTGCGCTTGAGCAGGGCCACGCTCTGCTTCAACGCGTCGATCGGGCCGATGTCGCGGCTGACCAGCACCGGCACGACCAGGAACGTGGCCAGGGTCCAGGCCGCGCCGAGGCCGCTGCCGAGCAGGCGCACGATGAAGTTGTTGTCCTTGCCCTTGAGCGACTGCAGCAGCACGCCCACGGTGGCGGCGATGGCCGCATAGCCCAGGATGGCCGGCAACCGCGAGCGGGCCGCGTCGAAGCCGTCGCGCAGGGTCGGGTCGCCGCCGTCCAGGCGGATCATCGCCGCGCCGACCAGCGCGCAGTTGAAGAAGATGATCACGCTGTACTGGCAGAAATAAAACAGGAAGCCCAGCACCGCGCCGCCCACGCCGAAGCCGTTGTCGAACAGGCGCAGGGCGAAGGCCGGGACCAGGAACGTGGCCATGACCAGCAGCGTGCAGAATGCCGAGATGACCGGGAACAGCATCAGTTCCTTGTCCGATCGCAACACGCCCGCGCTGGCCTTGGCCAGCTCCCAACTACGCGAGAACTTCTCGAACATGCTGTCTCCCCCGGGGATCGATGGGCACAGCCTGCGGCTTGCGGGCGGTCCGCCGCAAGCTGCCGGAAGTCACGCGGAAGATGCGGGTGACGTGGTGCCGGCAGCCAGGCCGGCCGCAGCCGGAAATTCCACCACGGCCATGGCGGCCTCGCGCTCGGGAGACCGCGCCCACAGCGCAGCCAGGCTCTGCCCGGAATGCGGGTCGACGAACCCCGGCGCGATGTCGGCCAAGGGCCTGAGCACGAAGGCATGCCTGAGTTCGGGACGCGGCAGGCGCAGGTTGCCCGGCCCGTCGAGCACCTGCGCGTCGTAGAACACGATGTCGATGTCCAGCGGGCGGTCGCCGAAGCGCGGCCCGCTGCGATCGCGCCCATGCGCGTCCTCCAGCGCATGCAGCCAGCCATTCAGCGCGAACACGTCCAGGTCCGACTCGATGATCGCGGCCGCGTTGAGGAAATCCGGGCCCTCGAAGCCGACCGCGGCGGTGCGGTACACAGGCGACAGGTGCAGGTCGCCGAATCTCCGGCGCAGCGCATGCACGGCCGAGGCCAGGTTGCGCTCGGGCTCGACGTTGCTGCCCAGGCTCAGGTAGGCCTTGCCCATCAGCGGCGGGAACGCTCGATGACCACGCCCACCGCGACCGCGCCGCGCACCGCGCCGGGCTTGCTCAGCTTGAGCCGCAGCCAGGCCACGCCGAATTCGGCCAGAACGATTTCGGCGCAACGCTCGGCCAGGGTTTCCACCAGCCCGTAGTCCGATGCGGAGACGAACTCCACCAGCCGGTGGCTGACCGCCTTGTAGTTGAGGGTGTCGGCGATGTCGTCGGTGGCCGCCGGCTTGCGGTTGTCGAAGCCCATCTCCAGGTCGAAGCGCAG
>SEHC01000490.1 GCA_004173415.1 Lysobacteraceae bacterium | reverse complement strand
AACGATTTCCGCCTGATCCGGCTGAAGGACAAGCTGGGCGACTGGGCCAACGCTTCTTCCGAGGTCGAGTTCTGCGGTGCCTGGGCGCGCCGGGTCGGCGCCGAGGGGCGTGGGGTCCCCACCATCATCGAGATGGTCATGTTCACCCGCCTGGACTGCATGCTGGGCTCGGCCGCGGAGATGCGCATGGCCCTGGCCCAGGCGATCCACCACGCACGCCACCGCAGCAGCTTCGGCAGGCCGCTCGCGGCCCATCCGTTGATGCGCAACGTGCTGGCCGACCTGGCGCTCGAAGCGGAGGCCGCGCTGGCGTTCTCGCTGCGGGTCGCGCGTGCGGTGGAGGCCGCGCCGGTCGATCCGGTCGAAGCCGCATTCGCGCGCATCGCCACCGCCATCGGCAAGTACTGGCTGTGCAGGCGCGCGCCGGCCTTCGTCAACGAGGCACAGGAATGCCTGGGCGGGGCGGGCTACGTGGAGGAATCGATCCTGCCGCGCCTGTATCGGCAGGCGCCGCTGAATTCGATCTGGGAAGGCAGCGGCAACATCCAGTGCCTGGACGTGTTGCGGGCCCTGTCCCGCGAGCCGGAAACCGGCGCGGCGGTGCTGGCGTCGCTGGACGCCATGCGCGGGCGCGATGCGCTGTTCGATGCGCAGGTGGCGAAGTTGCGGGGGGTCCTGTCGGCAGGCGCTACCGAAGAGATCGGCGCACGCTGGCTGGTCGAGCGACTGGCGCTGGCGTTGCAGGCGGCGATCCTGCTGGAGTCAGGCAGCCCGGCGGCCAGCCTGTTCGTCCGCAGCCGCCTGGGCGGCGAACACGGCCTGGCGTTCGGCACCTTGCCGGCCAGCGATGATCTGGATGCACTGATTGCGCGCACGTTGCCGCGCTGATCCTGCCGTCCCTGGAGCAGGCAGCGCAGGACCAGGGAGAAGCGCGCCATCGGATCGCGATGGAGGCGCGCCGGCCTAGCGGGATCTGCCCACGCCCCGACTCAACGCCACGACCCGAGCACCAGCCCGAACAGCACGAACTGCACGGTGTGGTAGCCCCCGTCGATCAACCACAGCCTGAAGCTGCGGTTGGCGAACTGGTAGTTGATGCCGAAGCTGGCTGCGACCAGCGCCGCGCCGGCGACCAGTCCATGCGAAAGCGCGTGGCCCAGCGATGGGGCAGGCCCCAGCCACCAGGCGAAGGCGAGGGCGGCCACCAGCGAGAACAGGAAACTCAGGCCGAACACCCTGGCCGGGTGGCCGCCGCTTCGCCCTTCGGGTCACGGCCGGATTCCAGGTTCCATGCCCGGCCGAACAGCGCCGCTGAATACCAGAGCCCGCCGACCAGGAAGCTGGACAGCGCGGCGAGCAGGATGGCCCAGGGATTCATTTCGTTCATGGCCGCGAATGTGTGCGGGCCGCCATGCCCGGTCAATCCGGGTTGCTTGCCCTTGCTTCCGCTTCGGCCATCGCCCGCGAACCGGTGATGATCATCCGCAGCATCTGCGAAAGCTGCTCGATCAGTTGAGGATCCTTTTCCGGTGGCATGTCCATCGCGCTGGCGCCTGCGGCGAACACCAGGCGGGTGATCGCCCGGGAGACCAGGGCCGGTTCGTGCAGGCGCGAATTCTCGGCGGCGGCCAGTCGCACCAGGTCGACCTGGAGCTCTTCCTCGAAGGAATTCAGTTCGCGCTCCACCGCCTGCTTGAAGGCGTCCGAGCCGACCGTGCCTTCACGCAGCAGCACGTGCAGCAGCTTGTCGTCGGCGCGCAGCTGTTCCATGAAGGTTTCCAGCGAGACCCGGATCACGCTGCGTTCGCGGCTGACCCGCTGCCGTGCCTGGCCGATGATCTT
>SEHC01000489.1 GCA_004173415.1 Lysobacteraceae bacterium | reverse complement strand
GTGCGCCACAACCAGAAGCCCAGCAGTCCGCTGATGGCCACCGCCAGCGCGGTGAAGAACCAGATCTGCCAGCCGCCGGCATCGCTGAGGAAGCTGAAGGCCGCACCGGTGTTGTAGGTGCGGAACCAGTTCCAGTAGCCCTCGATCACCGGGATGGCGGTGTATTCGGGCAGGCTGGACAGGACCCAGGACTTGCTCCACTGGTCCAGGGCGATCACGGCGATGGAGAGCAGAAGCCAGATCAGTGCATTGGGTTTGGGGTTTGGGGTCATGTTTCCTGCTCGTCATCCCGGTGAACGCCGGGACCCATGGTGAATTTCAGTTGTCGCCGGAGAACCGCTGGGTCCCGGCATGCGCGGACGACGGCGGATGCCATGAAGACCGTATTGGTCAGAACCACTTCCGGTCTTCTCCCGGACCTTCGATGTTGGACACGCAGCGCGTGCAGAGTTCCGGATGCGCGGGATCCGCGCCCAGGTCGGCGCGGCGGTGCCAGCAGCGCACGCACTTCTCCTTGGTCGTGGGCTGGGCCAGCACGAACAGTTCGTCGGCCTCGACCGCGGTGACAGTGACATCGCCGCTGATGAACAGGAAGCGCAACTCCTCGGCCAACGGCTGCCACTTGGCGGCCAGCGCGGGGCTGGCCGAAACGGTGACTTCCGCGTCCAGGGCCGCGCCGATCACGCCATTGGCGCGCATCGGCTCCAGCACCTTGGCCATCTGCTCGCGCAGGGCCAGCAGCCGGTCGAAATCCTCCGCGCCGAGCGGGGCATCGGCCGGCAGCGGGGCCAGGCCTTCGTACCAGGTCGTGAACAGCACGTTGGCCGCGCGCTCGCCGGGCAGGAAGCCCCAGATCTCGTCGGCGGTGAAGCTGAGGACCGGCGCGACCCAGCGCGTGAACGCCTCCAGGATATGGAACATCGCGGTCTGCGCCGAACGCCGGCCGCGCGAGCTTTCCTGCATCGTGTACAGGCGGTCCTTGGTCACGTCCAGGTACAGCGAGCCCAGGTCGACGCTGCAGAAATTCAGCAGCGCCTGCACGATCTCGGCGAAGTCGTAGCGCGCGTAGGCGGCGATGATCTTCTGCTGCACTTCGAAGGCGCGATGCACGACCCAGCGGTCCAGCGCCACCATGTCTTCGGGCTGCACCAGGTCGCGTGCCGGGTCGAAACCATCCAGGTTGCTGAGCAGGAACCGCGCCGTGTTGCGCAGGCGGCGGTAGGCGTCGGCGTTGCGCTTGAGGATTTCCTGCGACAGCGACATCTCGTTGCTGTAGTCGGCCGAGGCGATCCACAGGCGCAGGATGTCGGCGCCCAGGGCCTTCATGATGTCCTGCGGCTCGATGCCGTTGCCCAGCGACTTGGACATCTTGCGGCCGTTCTCGTCCACGGTGAAACCATGGGTCAGGCACTGCTTGTAAGGCGCGTGCTTGTCGATGGCCACGCCGGTGAGCAGGGAGGACTGGAACCAGCCGCGATGCTGGTCCGAACCTTCCAGGTACAGGTCGGCCGGCTTGCCGAAGCCGCGTTCCAGCAGCACGCCTTCATGGGTGACGCCGGAGTCGAACCAGACATCGAGGATGTCGGTGGTCTTTTCGTAGTGCGCGGCTTCCTCGCCCAGCAATTCAGCGACATCCAGCGAATACCAGACGTCCACCCCGCCCTGCTCCACCTTGTCGGCGATGATGGCCATCAGCTCGACCGTGCGCGGATGCGGCTCGCCGGTTTCGCGATGCACGAACAGGGTGATCGGCACGCCCCAGGTGCGCTGGCGGCTGATGCACCAGTCGGGCCGCCCTTCGACCATGCCGGCGATGCGCGCCTGGCCCCATTCCGGATACCAGGTCACGTG
>SEHC01000488.1 GCA_004173415.1 Lysobacteraceae bacterium | reverse complement strand
GTGAAATCCAGGGTCACGCCCTCGGTGCCGAGCAGGGCCTCGTACTGGCGTGTCAGCGCGGCCTTGGGCTCGGTGAGGATGCGCACGAAGTCATCCTTGGACAAGGCCGACAGTTCCACCCGGATCGGGAAGCGTCCCTGCAGTTCCGGGATCAGGTCGCTGGGCTTGGCCAGGTGGAATGCGCCGGAGGCGATGAACAGGATGTGGTCGGTCTTGACCGTGCCGTACTTGGTGCTGACGTTGGAGCCTTCGACCAACGGCAGCAGGTCGCGCTGCACGCCCTCGCGGCTGACGTCGCCGCCGGTCGCGCCGGTACCGCCGCGCTTGGCCACCTTGTCGATCTCGTCGATGAATACGATGCCGTTCTGCTCGCAGGCCTCGATCGCCGCGGCGCGGATCTCCTCCTCGTTGACCAGCTTGCCGGCTTCCTCTTCCACCAGCTGCGGACGCGCAGCCTTGATCGTGAGCGTGCGCGAATGGGTCTTGGCCCCACCCATGCTGGAGAACATCTGCCGTAGTTGCTGGCCCATCTCTTCCATGCCGGGCGGGGTCATGATGTCCATGTTCACGTTCGCCGAAAGCTCCAGCTCGATCTCACGATCGTCCAGTTCGCCGGCGCGCAGCATCCGGCGGAACTTGCTGCGGGTGTCGCCGTCCTGGGCGGACGGCTCGTGGCGCGCGGCCTCGGCATCGAAGCCGATGCCGGCGCTGCGGCGCGGCAACAGCGCATCGAGGATCCGGTCCTCGGCGCGCTCCTCGGCCTGCATGCGGACCCGTGTCTTGGCCTGCTCGCGGTACATCTTCACCGCCGTGTCGGCCAGGTCGCGCACGATCTGCTCCACATCCTTGCCGACGTAGCCAACCTCGGTGAAGCGGGTGGCTTCGACCTTGACGAACGGCGCATTGGCCAGCGTCGCCAGGCGCCGCGCGATCTCGGTCTTGCCCACTCCGGTGGGACCGATCATGAGGATGTTCTTGGGCATCACTTCGTTGCGCAGATCGGCCGGCAACTGCATCCGTCGCCAGCGGTTGCGCAGGGCAATGGCCACTGCGCGTTTGGCATCGTGCTGGCCGACGATGTGGCGGTCTAGTTCCTGCACGATCTCGCGCGGGGTCATGGTGGCGTTGTTGTTCATCGGGCTGGTGGACATGGGGGGCTTGATCCAGGAAAGAGTGGGAAGGAACGGGAGCCAATCAGGTGGCGTGGATTCGAGGCGGGCTCTCGCCCGCGCTTCGTTTCCCTGGCCCGTTCCTAGAGTTCTTCCACCACGATGTTGCGATTGGTGTAGATGCAGATGTCGCCGGCGATGTTGAGCGACTCGACCGCGATGGATTTCGCATCAAGTTCGGTATGCGCCATCAACGCGCGCGCGGCGGATAGAGCGTAGGAACCGCCCGAGCCGATGGCGATGATGCCGTCCTCGGGTTCGATCACGTCGCCGGTGCCGCTGATGATCAGCGAGGTGTCCTTGTCGGCCACCGCCAGCAGGGCTTCCAGCTTGCCCAGGCGGCGTTCGGTGCGCCAGTCCTTGGCCAGCTCGACCGCGGCGCGCTGCAGCTGGCCGTGTTTTTCCAGCTTGGCTTCGAACAGCTCGAACAGGGTGAACGCGTCGGCCGCCGCGCCGGCGAAACCGGCCAGCACCTGGCCGTCGCGCCCCAGCCTGCGCACCTTGCGTGCGTTGCCCTTCATCACCGTGTGGCCGAGGGTGACCTGGCCATCGCCGGCGACCGCTACGCGGCCATTGCGGCGCACCGACAGGATGGTGGTGGCGTGGAATACGTTGGGGTTCTGGCTGGGGTCCATTGCGGCCTCCGGAGTGTTACCAGAGAGGTGGGGACGGCCCCGGAGGGT
>SEHC01000060.1 GCA_004173415.1 Lysobacteraceae bacterium | reverse complement strand
GTGCATCCGCTGCAGGTCTCGACCGTGCTGTACGTGGTCCAGCGCATGGAAACCCTGTCGCTGACTTTCGTGCTGCTGGCGCTGCTGGCCTACCTGCGCGGCCGCCTGGCACAGCGCGAAGGACTGCGTGGCTGGCCGTGGCTACTGGCCTCGGCGCTGCTGGCCGGCGTCGGCCTGCTGGGCAAGGAAACGGCAGTGCTGTTCCCGCTGTATGCGCTGGCCCTGGAAGCGACGCTGCTGGGTTTCGATGCGGCCAGGCCGGCGACCCGGCGCTTCATCCGCCATGCCTATGCCTGGGGCGGAGGCGCGGCATTGCTGGCCTTCGTGCTCCTGGTCATGCCGCCCTACCTTGCCGCGGACGCATATGCGGGCCGCGACTTCAGTGTGTACGAACGGCTGCTGACCCAGTTGCGCGTGCAGCCGATGCATCTGGGCCAGATCCTGCTGCCGCTGCCGGGCAGCATGACCTTCTATTACGACGCCTATCCCAAGTCGACCGGTTGGCTGCAGCCGGCGACCACGCTGGCCGGTGGCGTGTTCCTGCTGGCCCTGCTGCTGGGCGCATGGAAGCTGCGCAAGGCCATGCCGCTGGCGGCCCTGGGCGTGTTCTGGTTTTTCGCCGCGCATTTCCTGACCAGCAACGTGATCAACCTGGAAATGGTCTTCGAGCACCGCAACTATTTCGCCCTGCTCGGCGTGCTGCTGGTCCTGGCCGACCTGGTGCGACGCGTGCCGATGCAGGATGGTCCGGCGTTGAAGCGCGTGGCGGTGGCCGTGGTGATCGTCGCGTTCGGCTTCCTGGCCACGCTGCGTGCTGCCACCTGGGGCGAACCCCTGCACCTGGCCTCTGACCTGGTGGCCAAGAACCCGCAGTCGGCCCGCGCCAGCAGCGACCTCGCTACCCTGTACGTAGGCATGTCGGGCAGCGACCCCGACTCGCCGTTCTTCGACTTCGGACGTCGCGAATTCGAACGCGGATCCCTGCTTCCCAGCGCCTCGCCGCTGCCGGAGCAGGGCCTGATCCTGATGGCGGCCACCACCCACCAGCCGGTCAAGGACGAATGGTGGGAGCGCCTGATCCACAAGGTCCGCACCCAGCCGATCTCCCCGCAGCAGACCGCAGCGGTCACCGGCCTGCTGGGCCAGCGCTACGCGGGCGTGGAGATGGACGACCAGCGCCTGTCGCAGGCCTGCCAGGCCCTGCTCTCGCGCAGCATGCAACCCGCGCATGTGTATGCGCAGGTGGGCGACCACGCACTCAAGTACCTCCATGACGAAGCCCTCGCCGACCGGATGTTCGTCGCTGCCATAGATCGCAATCCCACTGACGGTGACTATGCCAGCAGGGTCCTGGCGGCATTGGTCGCGGACGGCCACCAACGTCAGGCCAGGCTCGTCCTGAAACGTGGCCGCGCGCTCGGCATACTGCCGGAATGAAGGGCAACACCAGCTTGCGAATGGATGATCGTGCAGGCGTACGCGTCGCGGGGCAGGCCAATGGCCACCGCCTCGTCGATGGATCCGGCTCGTAGTCGACCGGAAGGATGAGGGCATCGCCTTGCTAAGGAAACTGTCCAGTCCGGCATGGGCAGTCCTGGAGTACGCCTGGTACCCGTTGCTCCTGTTCGTCACCACGCCGTGGTTCCTGCATAGCCTCGGCGTCGAACAGTACGGGCATTGGATGCTGCTTTCCGCCACGGTCGGGCTGGGTGGCATGTTGAGCGCGGGCACCGGTGCGGCCACCATCAAGGCGGTGTCAGCCGGCATTGGGCGCGCAACGAAAAGCGAGGTGGAGCGCTCGATCCGAACATCGCTTGCAATCGCCATGGTGGGCGGCGGCGCCCTGGCCTTGCTGGTTTTCATTGCATTCTGGTTCGCAGGCAGCACGCTGCTACCACGCATGGGCGACCCTGCCCTGTTGCGCCTCACTGGCGTCGTCGCCGCACTGCTCCTCTGGATCGAGCAACTGGACAACGTGCTCAGCTCGGCGATGAAGGGCGCCGAACGGTTCGGGCTGGCCGCCAGGGCGGAAATGGCCAGCAAGACGTTCCAGATACTGGCTGCGGCGATCATCCTGTTGTGGCGGCCGGACCTGCCGGCCCTGTACTCCACGTTGCTGGCAACGGCGGCAATCCGGCTGCTCTGCAAGGCGTACCTTGCGTGGAAGATGCTGGAACTCTCAAGCCTGCGACCGTCACTGACCGGGATCGGCGCCACGCTCCATTTCGCGAAATGGGGTTGGCTTCAGGGTGCCGGTGGCCTGCTGTTCGGGGTCGCGGACCGGATGCTGGTAGGGGCGATACTCGGCGCGACCAGTCTCACCTATTATTCGATCGCCTCCCAGCTGGCGATGCAGGTCCATGCCATTTCCGCCGCCGGACTGAGCGTGATATTCCCGCGGATAAGCCGGGAACTGGAAAGCCGCGACTTGGCGTCTTTCCGCAAGGTCGCCAAGCTGGGCATGGCGGGAAACTTCGTCCTCAGTGGCGCACTGGCCGCTGCCCTGATCCTCCTGGGGCCGGACCTGCTAAGGCTGTGGATCGGCCCGGAAGCCGGCCAGGCGACCGCGCGGATACTGCCCTGGTTGGTGGCCGCATACTGGGTACTGGCCCTCAATGTCGTGCCCTACTACATGCTGCTCGGATTGGGCCGGATACGTTTCGTCGGAATAACGGTCTTCATCTCGGGTGTGGCCGGCCTGGCGACGATGTACCTGACGACCAGCCACTTTGGATTGGTCGGCGCCCCTGCCGGGAGGGGCATGTACGCACTCCTGACCCTGGCCATGTTCTTTCCATTGGCAGGGTATTTCATTGCTCCGGCCCAACGAGGCTCTCGCCCTTGAATCCAGGCGCCACACCCTCCTGCCGATGCTGCGGTGACACTGCTCGTTGGCTGGGCAAACTGCCTGATAGCCGGTGGTTTGCGGGGAAGCGGCTGCCCGTGCCGCTGGCTGGGGGTGGACTCTACCGCTGCGGGCAGTGCAATCTGAAGTTCAGGCATCCCATCCTCGATGCCGCTGCCTACCAGCGCCTGTACGACAATGCGGCCACATCCACCTGGGCGGCCCATGGCGCGCGGCCCGACTGGGACCTGATCATCTCCAGGCTGCGGAGCCTTTCTCCCCACGGCGGCGATGTCCTCGATTTCGGCTGTTACAACGGCGGCTTGCTGTCCCGCCTTGACCCTTCATACCGGCGCCATGGAATAGAGATAAACCGCGCGGCCGCCGAAGCCGCAATCGCCAGTTCAGGGGCAATGGTCTGGAATTCGGTCAACGAGATCCCGCCCGCCAAACGCTTCTCGGCGATCATCATCTCCGATGTCATCGAACACGTGCCCGATCCGCAGGCCCTGGTCGCGCAACTCGCAGGCCTGCTGACACCTGACGGGATCCTGATCGTGACGACGGGCGATGCCGACAATCGCTGGTGGAATCGTTTCGGGGCCAACTGGTGGTACTGCTTCTATCCCGAGCACATTTCCTTCCTGTCGAGAAAGTGGCTTGATTACATTTCAGGCAACGGATTTTCGATCCTCCATTTCGAGAATTTCCGCTACCTGCAGGTCAACGCGGCGCGGCGCGGCGCAGGTTTCCTGGCACTGCTGGCATATGGCCTCTTTCCCAGGCTCTACCTGCGCGCCTCCGGTTTTGCGAGGAGAATGCTGCATCGCCATTCCTCCGACAGCGCGCCGGGCAACGGGGTCAGCCCCGATCACCTGCTGGTCGTGATTTCACCCAAGGGCCATCAATGAGCTCCCATGACATCGAGAAAATGATCAGACGGACGGCCAACCTGGTCGGCGTGGACATCCACCGCCACCGCCCCGAAGCCACCCAGCTCGGGCGCCTTTCATCCATGCTTTCGCATCATGGCGTCGACCTGGTGTTCGATGTCGGGGCCAATTCCGGGCAATTCGCCAGTGCGTTGCGCACGTCGGGCTACGGCGGGCGCATCGTTTCATTCGAGCCGCTTTCATCGGCGCACGCGGACTTGGTCCGGCACAGTCGCGATGACCCGGATTGGGATCCCGCGCCGCGCACGGCGATCGGCGATCGCGCCGGGGAACTGGTGATCAATGTGTCGGCGAACTCGGTGAGCAGCTCGGCCCTCGGCATGCTGGACAGCCATTCAAGCGCTGCTCCCGAGTCGGCATACCGCTACGACGAGACCGCGCCGGTGACCACCCTGGACGCCATTGCGGAGCATTACCTGCGCCCAGGCAGCACCCCGTTCCTGAAGATCGATACACAGGGATATGAGGACCGGGTGCTCGATGGCGCAACCGCCCTGCTGTCAAGGTCCCGCGGGCTGCAACTGGAGCTTTCGTTCGTGCCGCTGTACGCGGAACAGAAGTTGTTCGGTGAACTGTCCGCACGCCTGCTCGCGTTGGGTTTCTCGATATGGGCGATCTGGCCCGGCCTGTGTGATCCCGCTAGTGGGCGCATGCTCCAGGTCGACGTCACCTTCTTCCGTGATTGAGCCATGATGCAAGCCTCGGCGCACGCCACGCAAACTGTTGGGTTGACTCCGCGCCTGTCCATCATCGTGGCGACATGGAATGCGGCGCGCACGCTGCAGCGCTGCCTCGATTCCATCCGGGATCAGAGCTTCGGTGATTGGGAGGTCCTGGTTTCCGATGGCGCTTCGACCGATGCCACGGTGGAACTGATACGCCGCAACGAATCGATGATCACCTGGTGGCGAAGCGAAAAAGATGCAGGGATCTACGACGCCTGGAACCAGGCGCTGGACCATGCCCGTGGCGAGTACGTATGTTTCTTGGGTGCCGACGATGCCTGGATCAGTCCTGATTCCCTGCAACGGCTGTTCTCCGCAATCGGTGGCGGCGAGTTCGACTTAGTCACATCGCGTGGCCTGGCGTTCGACACCGGGCGGGGCAAGTCCTTCGAGTTCGGCGAGGCGTGGGACTACAGGCGCATCGGGCGCCGCATGGTGGTTTGCCACCCGGGAATGCTGCACAGGCGCGAGCTGTTCGAGAGATACGGGAAATTCGACGCCGGATACCGGATCGCGGGCGACCTTGAGTTCCTGCTGCGCATGCCGGAGGACATCCGCACCTTGCACATCAACGAAGCAAGCGTGCGCGTCGAGGTGGCCGGCGTAAGCAGGATGAACGTATTGCCGCGCCTGCGGGAACAACGCACGGCCTTGAGCCGGTGCAAGCGCTACGGGCCATTGCGCGCGTACATTGCATGGATCGACAAGCTCTGGCGCTACCCGATTGCCAAACTGTTCGATATCTCGCACTGACCCCCATCCAATACCGGAGTCGAGCCTTGCGCCTGCTGTTCCTCGCCAAACGCCAGCCGCAGCAGCGTGACCTCATCGATCGCCCCTACGGGCGCTTCCATCACCTGCCCGTGGCGCTGGCCGCGCTCGGCCACGACGTCCGCGTGCAGTTGTGCAGCCATCGCGGACTGGATTCGACCCAGGCGCAACGGCAGGGCGTGCAATGGTCGAGCCACGACCTGCGTACGCTTGGCCCCCACGGGCTGCTGCGACGCATCGAGTCGGAAGCGCGCGCGTTCCGGCCAGACTGGATCATCGGCTGTTCCGACACCTGGTATGGCTGGCTGGCCCACCGGCTGGCCCGTCGCTGCGATGCAAGTCTGGCCATCGATGCGTACGACAACTACGAAGCCTACATGCCATGGAACGTCCCCCTGCATTTCGCCTGGCGACGCGCGCTTCGCGAGGCGGACCTGGTCACCGCGGCGGGCCCGCAACTCGCCGCGCTGCTGCAGGAACATCGCCCCAAGGGCTCCAGGTCCGGCATCGTGCCGATGGCCGCGGATCCCGGGTTCTCGAAGCTTGACAAGGCGCAATGCCGCGCAGCGTTGGGACTGGCGCCTGCAGCGCCACTGGTCGGGTATTCGGGCGGCTGGACGCGTAGCCGTGGCACGTGGTCGCTACTCGATGGCTTCAGGCGACTGCGCGCCAGGATCCCCGACTGCCAACTCGTCTTGAGCGGCCGCCCTCCTGCGGACGCTTGCAATGAGCCGGGCGTGGTCTCGCTGGGTTACCTCGACGATGCGCAATTGCCGCTTTTGCTCAACGCACTGGACGTCGCCGCCATCGTCACCGCCAACACGGCGTTCGGTCGTTACAGCTATCCGGCCAAGCTGTGCGAAGCGATGGCCTGCGGTGTGCCGGTGGTCGCCACGGCGACCGAACCCGTGCGCTGGATGTTGAACGATGACCCGCGGTTCCTGGTACCCCCTGGGAGTACCGGGGAAATGGCCGACCGCATGCTTTCGAACCTGGAACTTGGCTCCGTTGACTACGGTGTGCTCCCCTCGTGGCATGAAAGCAGTTTGCGCTTCGACGCACTGCTCGCCGCTTGAGCAAGGCGACCCCGGAAACGCGCAAGCTGCGGACCCGACCTGCTGCAGACCGCTGCGCCCGCTCGGTCAGGCCCGGGAAAACGTGTAGATCAAGGTGGGAATGATCCGGCGCGCCGGCGCCAGCAATGGATCGGGCGCCGCGGCGAGCAACCTGGTGAGCAAGGCGGACGGCCGTTCGATTGCAAGGGTGAGTTTCATGGCGTCGACGCAACGGTTTTCGCAGGCCAGGCCCGCAGCTTGCAGATAGCCCTCCAGCTGGCGCATCTGCAGTGGCTCGCAGTCGTAGAACTCGCCCTTGCCCATGGCCCGCAGGTACGGCGTGCGCAACGGGTGCGGAAGCCAGCTCAGGAAGGCGAGCCGGTAGTGCGGCTCGACCAGCATCCAGCGGTTGGGAACGGCGAGGTAGCCGATCCCGTCGTCGCGCAGCACGCGCCGGAGCTCGGCCAGGTGCGCGAACTGGGCGCGTTCGTCGCCGACGTGCTCGATCACGTGGTTGCTCAGGACCACGTCGAAGGAATCGTCCGCGAATGGCAGTCGCGTGTCCGCCACCTGGTGGTAGCGGAAACCTTCGCTGACCCGCCGGTTGTCGTGCACGTCGACCGCGTCCACCTCGCACCGCAACTGCGGATGGGTGCCGAAGTAGTGGGCGATGCCGCCCGAACCGGTGCCCACCTCGAGCATCCGCATCGGCTGCGGCCGTGCCTGCAGTCCCAGCAGGCGCTCGATCTTGAGTCCCTTGTCGCGGCGCGATGGCAGGTCGAGCACGGCATGCGGCTGGCGCCCCGGGTCCCCGCCTGCCGTCACCACCGGCCTGTCGGCGTCGTTGCCGTTCATGCGGCTTCGCGCAGGTTGCCGCGCAGGCGCTGGCCGAACGCAGTCCAGCTGTTCTCGCCGGCGAACTGGCGGCAAGCCGCGAGGGTCGAACCCCCCCGGTCCGACAGCAGGCGCAGCACCGCCGCCGCGAGCGCGGGGTAGTCGCCGGACCGCACCAGCACGCCGGTCTGGCCCTCGCGCACCGCATCGGACACGCCCCCCACGGCGAAGCCGACGGTCCGCAAGCCGTGGGCAGCAGACTCCAGTGCGACCATGCCGAAACCCTCCACATCGCCGGGCAGGTCCAGGACCGGAAAGACATGCAGGTCCGAGGCCTGGTAGGCGGCGCCGAGGGTGGCATCGTCGCAACGGCCCAGGAAACGCACGCCAGCCTCGACGCCTGCTTTCCGCGCCGCGGCGAGGATCCTCTCGCGCTCGGAGCCAGGTCGTGCGTGCAGCGCATCGCTGGCTTCGTCGCCGATGACCACCAGGGTGGCGCCGGGCGACGCCGCGACGATCGCCGGCAATGCCTGCTCCACGAATTCGACCAGACCCTTGCGCTGGGTCAGGCGCCCGACCGAAAGCAGCAACGGGCGCCCAGCCAGTTCATGCCGCTGGCGGAAGTCGGCGGCCACGCCCGCATCCAGCGCCGGCAGGTCGGTACCGGGATGGAGCACGTGGATCCGGCCCGCGGGCACGCCCCGCTCACGGGCCAGGCGCGCGGTGTTGGCGCTGTTGACCCAGGCCAGGTCGCATCTGCGGATGAAGGGCAGCCACAGCCATTGGTAGGCACGGCTTGGCGCGACGAGGTCCAGACCGTGCAGGTAGACCGCGGCGCGGGCGCCGCACAGCCAGGCCGCCAGCCGCACGGCAGGCGCGGCCAGCCCACTGCCGGCAATGATCCAACTTGGCCTGAGCTTCCGTGCCAGCCGCAACGACTGCAACAGGCTGGAGAGCAGGAACAACGGAAGCGGCTTGACCCGCGCTTCGGCGACCGTCGCCGTGCCGCTGGCATGGCGCCTGCAACCCGCCGGTCCGCACAGCGCCGGCTCCCAGTCCGGCCGCAGCGCCGCCAGCAGGTGCTCGTTGACCTTTTCCATGCCGCCCAGCAGCGGCGGGAAATTCCGCGTCACCAGCAACGCCGTCGGGCCAGGTTCACCGTGGCTATGCATCACGCCGGTAGTTCAACGCCGTGATCTGCTCGGAGATCAGCCCGATCAGGAACACGATCACAGCGGCGAGTACAGGGTGGCGATCTTGAAGATGATCAGCAGGAAGCGGATGCCGTCGCGCAGCGGGCGGATGTGGCTCTTGCCGATGCGCTTGGCCACCGGGATCGGCTCGTAGGCCACCGCATAGGCGCTGCGGAAGAAGGCCATGGTGCTGGTGGTGGGATAGGAGAAGCCGTTGGGCAGCAGGTGCAGGAACTCGCGGAACTTGTCGGCCCGCACCACGCGGAAGCCGGAGGTCAGGTCGCGCACCGGCGAGCCGGTCATGCGCGTGGCCAGCCAGTTGTAGAAGGTGTTGGCCAGGCCGCGGCCCATGCCGGCCTGCCCGGACCAGTCGCGGGCGCCGACCACCATGTCGTAGCCCTCCTCCAGCCGGGCCAGCAGGCGCGGGATGTGGGCCGGGTCGTGCTGGCCGTCGGCGTCCATGAACACGATCACCTCGCCACTGGCCGCCCGCGCCCCCCGCTTGATCGCCGCGCCGTTGCCCATCGAATACGGCGAACTCAGGGCCCGTGCCCCGGCCCGGGTCGCGACCAGGGCGGTGTCGTCGGTGGAACCGTCGTCGACCACGATCACCTCGGCCTCCGGCAGCAGCGCGCGCAGCGACGCCAGGGTGCCTTGCAGGCCGGCGGACTCGTTCTTGGCCGGCAGCACGATAGAAAGACGCATCCAGATACTCCCCTTTCGCACAGGGTAAGCCAGCCCCGGCCGGCGGGAAAGCGCCGGCGGGCGTGCGGACCGACCGGATGCTGGGGTGGACGGGGTGGCACGGGGCACGGCGTGGTCCGCTCGTTGGTGGGTAGGCCGGCGGGGTGTTGCCTGGCGCGCAGGGGCTGCGTGGTCGCGGCTTACGACGCTCCTACGGGGGCGTGCGGGGGCGTACCGTGCGTGGGGTTATGGGGTCGCGGCTTACGACGCGCCTACGGCGGGCGATGTGTGTCCCTGTAGGAGCGTCGTAAGCCGCGATCGTGAATCCGGAACGGCACGGATCGATGCCACAGGTCGGGGCGGCGGTCGATGCCGTGCGTGCCTTGTCGGTGCGTCGGCCGGCGCGGGGTGTTGCCTGGGCGCCGGGGGTCTGGTCGCGGCTTACGACGCTCCTACGGGGGCGTGCGGTGCGTTGGGGGTCATGGGGTCGCGGCTTACGACGCGCCTACGGCAGGCGAGGTGTGTCCCTGTAGGAGGCCGCAAGCCGCGATCGTGAATCCGGAACGGCACGGATCGATGCCGCAGGTCGGGGGCGGCGGTCGATGCCGTGCGTGCCTTGTCGGTGCGTCGGCCGGCGCGGGGTGTTGCCTGGGCGCCGGGGGTCTGGTCGCGGCTTACGACGCTCCTACGGGGGCGTG
>SEHC01000059.1 GCA_004173415.1 Lysobacteraceae bacterium | reverse complement strand
CGCTTGACGTACTGCGAGATCTCCTTGGCGCTGGCCATGCTGGACAGCAGGCGGATGATGGTCTGCCGGGTTTGCTTCTGCGATTCCATGTCGTTGCGTTGTCTTGGGTTCTTGGGCCGGGCTAGGACCCGGTCTGGAAGGGAAAAGGCATCCGGAGCCGGAGCCCCGGGTGCCGGCTTCATTCGAGGATCGCTCTCACTGTTTCGGCGTAGCGCTGCAGCTGTTCGAGGCTGACCCATTCATCGGCGGCATGGGCCTGGGCGATGTCGCCGGGTCCATAGACCAGCGCGGTCAGGCCCGCCTCGGAGAACAGCGAGGCCTCGGTCCAGAAATCGACCGCATTGCCGACCGGCAGGCCGAGTTCGTCGGCAAGGTCGCGCGCCGCCAGCCTGCGCTCCTCGGCACGGGCCACGTCGCCTGAAGGCAGGGAAGGCCCGCGGAAGGTTTCCTCGTAGGCGGACAGCGCGTCGGCGTTGGCCAGTTCGCGGAACCGCGCGTGCAGGGCCGGCACGTCCTGCGAGGGCAGCGGACGGAAGCCGAACCGCAGCTCCGCGCTGGGCGCGATCATGTTGGCCTTGATCCCGCCTTCCACCCGTCCGATGTTGAAGCGCAGCCCGGTCAGGCCGCCGAAACGCAGGTGCTGCTGCGCTTCCACGTAATCCAGCGCGGCGGTGCCCCAGCGCATCGCGTTGTGCACGGCGCTGAGCGACAGCGCATTCTCGGCGGAGGCATGCCCCGCCTTGCCCTCGAACGCCATGCGCACCGCACTGATGCCTCGGTGGGCCAGCACGGCCTGGCCCTGGGTGGGCTCGGCGACGATGGCTTCGCTGAAGCCATGGTCGCGGGCCAGGAAGGCGGCGATGCAGCGCGGGTCGTTGGCTTCCTCGTCGCTGCTGAACAGGAAGGCGGCATCGCCTTCGGTGATCTGTGCAGCGGCGATCAGCGCGGCCGCGGCGCCCTTGATGTCGCAGGCGCCCAGTCCGATGGCTCGGCCACCGGCGACCCGCAGCTTCAGCGGATCGTCGGTCCACGCCGGCGAGGACGGCACGGTATCCAGGTGCACGTTGAACACGCGCCTGGGCCGGCCGCGCACCGCGAACAGCGAGACCGCGCCGGCACCGTGGTCGACCACCTCGATGTTGAAACCGGGCAATTGCGCGCGGATGTAGTCGAAGATGCCGCCGGTGCCGATCGCGCGCGGCGGATTGCGGGTGTCGTAGGACACCAGCGCTTCGAGATGGCTGAGGACCGGATCGAGCATCAGCGGTTGGTTTCCGCCCACAGGGTGCTGCTCATTCCGAACAGCTTGATGAAACCCTCGGCTTCCTCCACGCCCCAGTCCGCCGACTGCGCGTAGGTCGCGCCCCTAGCGTTGAGGATATGCGGCGAATCGATCGCCACCGCGTCCACGCGCCCGCCGCGCGTTTCCAGGGTGACCTCGCCGTTGACGGTGGCCTGCGAGGATGCCAGAAAGGCTTCCAGGTCGGTTTTCAGCGGGTCGTGGTAGAAGCCCTCATAGACCAGTTCGACCCACTTGCGCGCCACGTCGGGCTTGAAGCGGTTCTGCTGCTTGGTCAGCACCGCCTCTTCCAGCGCACGGTGCGCGGTCAACAGGGCGGCCAGGCCGGGCGCCTCGAACACGATGCGGCCTTTCAGGCCGATGGTGGTATCGCCGGTGTACATGCCGCGGCCGACCCCGTACTGGGCGAACAGCGTGTTGAGCTTGGCCAGCAGCCTGGCCCCTTCCATCGGCTTGCCGTCGAGCTCCACCGCCACGCCGTTCTCGAACTTCAGGCTCACGACCAGGGGTTCGAGCGGCCAGGCGTTGCGCGGCGCGCACCAACCGCGCGCGCCTTCGCCCGGCGCTTCCCAACGGTCGATCTCGCCGCCCGACATGGTCAGGCCCAGCAGGTTCTCGTTGATCGTGTAGGCCTTCTGCTTGGCACGCACACCGAAGCCGCGCTCCTCCAGGTACTTCTGCTCGTAGGCGCGGGTCTGGGTGTGTTCCTTCTGGATCTCGCGGATCGGCGCCACGATCTGGTAGTCGCCCGAGGCCTTCACCGCCAGGTCGAAGCGGACCTGGTCGTTGCCCATGCCTGTACAGCCATGGGCGATGGCGCGGGTGCCGAGTTCGTTGGCCCGCGCCAGCGCCGCGTCCACGATCAGGTAGCGGTCGGAGACCAGCAACGGGTACTGGCCCTGGTAGCCCTCCCCCGCCCATACGAACGGCTTGACGAAACCGTCCCAGATGGCCGGACCGCCGTCGACCGTCACGTGGCTGGCGGCGCCGAGTTCGGCGGCGCGCTTCTCGATGAAGTCGCGTTCCTCCGCATCGACCCCGCCGGTGTCGGCGAACACGGTATGCACCGCGTAGCCATGTTCTTGCAGGTAGGGGATGCAGAAGCTGGTGTCGAGGCCGCCGGAAAAGGCGAGGACGATGTCTTTGGTGGGGGAAGTCATTTCAATATTCTCGTAGGGTGGGCCTTGGCCCACCATGTTGTTGATTGGAGTCCACACAGGTGGGCCAAGGCCCGCCCTACGCGACCAGCGCCGCCATCACCGCTTTCTGCACGTGCAGGCGGTTCTCGGCTTCATCGATGGCGATGCATTGCGGCGAATCCATCACCGCGTCGGTGGCCTTGATGTTCCGGCGCAGCGGCAGACAGTGGCTG
The DNA here is from genome assembly GCA_004173415.1 of Lysobacteraceae bacterium. Lineage (GTDB taxonomy): Bacteria > Pseudomonadota > Gammaproteobacteria > Xanthomonadales > Xanthomonadaceae > Pseudoxanthomonas_A. The sequence continues at coordinate 6,030 of SEHC01000059.1, read as the reverse complement.
AACACGCCGTTGTTGGTCAGGGCCATCTTGCGCTCGTCGACGATGAAGTGCTTGTACTGGTCGCGGATGGGCTTCTCGGGTTCCCAGTTGCCGAAGTACGGCAGCGCGCCCCAGCTCTTGGCGTAGACGACGTCGGCGCCCGCGTAGGCGCTGTCGGTGTCGTGGCTGACGGCGAGCGAACCGCCGTTCTCGGCCACGTTGCGCTCGGCCCAGCCCATGTAGCGCTCGTCGAGGATGTAGTCGGGCGTCGGACACAACAGGGTCACGTCCATGCCCATGCGCGTGGCGATGGTCAGCGCCGAGTTGGCCACCGCGGTGTTCAGGGCCTTGGGGTGGTAGGTCCAGGTCAGCACGTACTTCTTGCCGCGCAGGTCCTGGGTACCGAAGTGCTGCTGCAACGCCATCACGTGGGCCAGTTCCTGGCAGGGATGGGTGATGGTTTCCATGTTGATGACCGGAACAGGCGAGTACCTGGCGAAGCTCTCCAGCACGAGGTCGCGGCGATCCTGGCTCCAGTCGACGAACTTGGGGAAGGCGCGCACGCCGATCAGATCGACGTAGCGCCCGAGCACGCGCGCGACCTCGGCGATGTGTTCCTCGGTATCGCCGTCCATGACCGTGCCCAGGTTGAACTCGATCGGCCACGCATCCTTGCCCGGTTGCAGGACCACCGCGTGGCCACCCAGCTGGAAGGCGCCGAGTTCGAAGCTGGTGCGGGTGCGCATGGAAGGGTTGAAGAACACCAGCGCGATCGACCTGCCCTTCAGCGCGTCGCCCAGCTTGTGCTGCTTGTACAAGGCTGCCTGGGTCAACAGTGCGTCCAGTTCGCCCCGCGACCAGTCCTGCGTATTCAAGAAATGTTTCATTCGATACTTCCCGTGGACCCAAAAACGAGAAAACCCAGCGCCAGGCTGGGTTCCGGTTGAACACACACAAGCTTCCGGGGACCCAGCTAGAGGAGCGGTTCCGGTCGGCGGGCACGAGAGGTCATTCCCGAAGCCATCCGGGCGGAGCACGCGTGCAGGTGGGTGTCCATCTTCATGGGTTCAATCGTCTCACGCAGGGCGCCGCCGGCGCAAGGCTCAGGGCGTGGCGACGGCCTGCCCAGGCACGTAGGGCATCACTGAAACGCGGATGCGCAGGCGATTGCCCGGGTCTTCGGCGAGCCTCGAACGGTACTTGAAGCCCTTGTACACATAGTCGACGTCGTAGGCGATCGGACGCCGGAACTCGCGTTGCACCGGGACCATGCGGCAGCTGGGCTTGGGCGGCTCGGCTTTGGGTTCGGGCTCGGACTCACGCGCGAACACGCCCTTCACCGTGCCCACGATCTTGGTCCAGCGGCCCTCATCCTGCGGTGCAGGCGCGGGCTTCGGCGCGGCCACCTCTTCGCACCGCATCTCGGTGCGCGAGGCGCGCAGGGTCTGGTAGATCGGCTCGACGGCCAGCACCTGTGCATAGTCTAGGCGCACGTTTTCAGTCGGGACCACGGTGATCGGCGCCGGATTCTGGGCTCCGGCCGGAGTCGCCGCGAAGATCGCCGCGAAGATGGCCAGGCACAAGGGAATCGATGGTCGGCGATGGATGCGCACTGGGCCACTGGGTCGGAATCCGGACCGCTAGTGTAGGCAGCGAGGCTGGAGTAGGGCTGAATCGATGCTGTCAGGGCCTGTACGGGCCGGTAGAATCGCAACGATCCCCATGCTCCGGCCTGCCATGACCCTGCGACTGCACAACAACCTGACCCGGAGGCTGGAGGTTTTCGAGCCGATGGACCCGGCCTGCCCGACCATGTACCTGTGCGGCCCGACCGTCTACAACTACGTCCACATCGGCAATGCGCGCGGCCCGGTCGTTTTCGGGGTGCTGGCCAGCCTGTTGCGCCGCCGCTTCGGTGCGTTGCGCTACGCGCGAAACATCACCGACATCGACGACAAGATCAATGCGGCGGCCAGCGAGCTTGGCGTGCCGATCTCGACGATCACCGACAGATACACGGCCGCCTACCTGGAGGACATGGCCGGCCTGGGCGTGGAGCCACAGGACCAGCAACCCGAAGCCACCGCCCACGTGCCGCAGATCATCGCCATGATCGAGCGCCTGATCGGCAGCGGCCACGCCTATGCGGCCGAGGGGCATGTGCTGTTCGCGGTGGCGACTTTCCCTGGATACGGCAAGCTCTCGCGCCGCGACCCGGAGGAAATGCTGGCCGGCGCGCGCGTGGAAATCGCTCCGTACAAGCGCGATGCCGGCGATTTCGTGCTGTGGAAGCCCTCCACCGCCGACCTCCCCGGCTGGGAGTCGCCCTGGGGCCGCGGCCGTCCGGGCTGGCACATCGAATGCTCGGCCATGATCGAGGCGATCTTCGGCGAGACCATCGACCTGCATGCGGGCGGGGTGGACCTGCAGTTCCCGCACCACGAGAACGAGATCGCGCAGAGCGAGTGCGCCCACGGCGGCAAGGTGTTCGCCCGCTTCTGGCTGCACAACGGCATGCTCAATTTCGGCGGCGCCAAGATGTCCAAGTCGGTCGGCAATGTCGAGCGCGTGCACGAACTGCTGAAGCAGCATCCGCCGGAGGCGCTGCGCCATGCGCTGCTGTCGGCGCACTACCGGCAGCCGCTGGAATGGTCCGATGCCCTGATCGAACAGTCGGTGCGCACGCTCGACCGCTTGTACGGCACCTTGCGCGACCTGGCCGACGTCGAATGCACCGCCCTCATCCCCGCAGAGGTGGAATCGGCGCTGGACGACGACCTCAACACACCGCAGGCCCTTGCCGAACTGGCGCGCATCGCCGGCGAAGCGCGCAAGGCCGTCGATGGCGAGGCCAAGGCACATCTGAAGTCCGAACTGCTGGGCGCCGGCCTGGCCCTGGGACTGCTGCAGCAGGATCCCTCCGCCTGGTTCGGCCGCGGCGCCTCCGGCGAGGACGATGCGCGCATCCAGGGCCTGATCGAGCAGCGCAACCAGGCCAAGGCCGCGCGCGACTTCGCCCGCTCCGACGCCATCCGCGAGCAACTGGCCGCCGAGGGCGTGGTCCTGGAAGACACCGCCCAGGGCGTGCGCTGGAAACGGGGATGAGCGAAAACATCTTCCCGCTCGAGGCCAGTCCTTCCGAAGCCCAGCTGGCGATCAGGGACGAGTTCGGCTTCTTCAGCGACTGGGCCGAGCGCTACCAGTACCTGATCGACCTGGGGCGCAAGCTGCCGCCGTTCCCCGAGGCCTGGAAAACCGAGGAGCACCGCCTGCTGGGTTGCCAGTCGATGGTCTGGATCGTGCCCGAGGGCGACGCGCGCCGCCTGGACTTCCACGCGATCAGCGATTCGGCCATCGTTTCCGGCCTGATCTACCTGGCCCTGCGGGTGTACTCGGGACGCTCGGCGGCTGAAATACTGGCCACCTCGCCGGACTACATCGCCGACGTCGGCCTGGCCAAGCACCTGTCGCCGACGCGCAGCAACGGGCTCGCTGCATTGCTGGCGTTCATCCGCGAAACCGCCGCAAGCAAGGCGTGAACGCGCCGTCGCCGGCTTCGGCGCTTTCGCTGCTGCGCAACCGCGGCTTCGCGGCGGTGCTGGCCTACCGCATCTGCGCACTGCTTTCCTACCAGATCGTCGCGGTCACGGTGGGCTGGCACATCTATGAGTTGACCCGCGATCCGTTCTCGCTGGGCCTGGTCGGACTGGCCGAGGTCCTGCCGTTCTTCTGTACCGCGCCGTTCGCCGGCTACCTGGTCGACCACCTGCCCCGTCGCAGGCTGGGCATCGCCGCCTGCACTGCGCTGGCGATCACCGCACTGATACTGGTCGGCGTCGCCAGCGGCCCGCTGGCGGCCGGGGGCACCTGGCCGATCTACCTGGCCATCGCCCTGACCGGCATGGCCCGGTCGTTCCTGAGCCCGGTCTACAACGCCCTGTTCGCCCGCACCCTGGATCGCGAGGACTTCGTCCGTGGCGCCGGGCTGGGCAGCGTGATCTTCCAGGCCGCCCTGGTGATCGGCCCTGCACTGGGCGGCCTGATGGTCGGCTTCGGCGGCAAGTCGGTGGCCTACGGCGCGGCGGCGGTGTTCGCCTTGCTGGCCGCCGTCGTCCTGGCGCGGCTGCGCGTCAGCGAACCAGGGCCGCCGGCGATCAGCCTGCCGATCTTCGCCAGCATCGCCCAGAGCGCGCGCTTCGTATGGGGCAACCAGATCATGCTCGCCGCGATGGCGCTGGACATGTTCTCGGTATTGCTGGGCGGCGTGGTCGCGATGCTGCCTGCCTTCATCAAGGAAATCCTGCATTACGGGCCGGAAGGACTCGGCATCCTGCGCGCGGCCCCGGCGATGGGCTCGATCTGCGTGGGCCTGTGGCTGGCCCGGCGCCCGCTGCAGGAACATGCCGGCCGCGTCCTGCTTTTCTCGGTGGCGGGATTCGGCCTGTGCGTGATCGCGTTCGGGCTTTCGCGCAGCTTCTGGCTGTCGGCGCTGGTCCTGGTCGCCTACGGCACGTGCGATGGAGTCTCGGTGGTGGTGCGCTCCACCATCCTGCAGCTGGCCACGCCCGACGAAATGCGCGGTCGGGTGTCCTCGATCAACGGCATCTTCATCAGCTCCTCCAACGAGTTGGGGGCGTTCTACGCCGGGACCATGGCGCGACTGCTCGGACTGGCGCCGGCGGTCATCATGGGCGGCTTCGCCATCCTGGCGGTGGCCGGGGTGACCTCGTTGAAGGCGCCGCGCCTGCGCACGCTGGACCTGCGCCAACTCCAGTAACGGCAGTTGCAGACGCCCACAAAAAACCCCGCGTCAGCGGGGTTCTTCTTGTCGGCCCGTGAGGTCGATCAGTCGCCCTGCTGCTTCTGCAGGTGCTCCCAGCGTTCCTGCGCGTCGATGGTGCGCTCGGCGGTCAGGCGCGCCTCCAGGCGCTCCAGGCCGATCTCTTCGCCGGTATCGGCGCAATAGCCGTAGTCGCCGGCATCCAGGCGCTTGAGCGTGCTGTCGATCTTGCCGATCAGCTTGCGATAGCGGTCGCGGGTACGCAGTTCCAGCGAGTTTTCGGTTTCGCGGGTGGCGCGTTCGGCTTCATCGCCCACGTCGCGCACTTCGTCCTTGAGGTTCTCGATGGTCTGCTTGGACTCCTCGACCAGGTCGGCGCGCCAGGTCAGCAGGCGCTGGCGGAAATACTCGAGCTGCAGCGGGCTCATGTATTCCTCGTCCGGGCCCGGGCGGTAACCGTCGGGAATTAGCGGACGGCCGTTGGCCTCGTCGGTCTTGTAAGGGACGACCTTGACCTTGCCGCGCGGCGCGGGGGTGGTGGAGGGCCTGGACACCACGGCCACGGCAACCTTGCCGACCGGACGGGGAATGGGAGCCTTGGCCATCGGCAGCGACGGCGTGGCGGCGGATTTGGACGTGTTTTTGGTCTTGGGGGTTGGCACGGAAGTATGGGGATTCGATTTGACGGCTGGCGCCGGTGCCTGGGTTGCAGCAGCCTTGGAAGGCGCTACGGCACGGCCAGCGGTCGGGGGGGCGGTCTTGGCAGGAGTCGCTTTGGCCGGAGCAGGCTTGGCGGCCGGCTTCGGTGCGGGTTTTGCGGATCTGGACGGGGCAGCGGGTTTGGCGGCGACGGGTTTCGCGGCCACAGGCTTCGCAGCAGCCTTGACTGCGGGCTTGGGCGCGGGCTTCTTCGGGACCGGCTTCTTGGCCGGCACGGCTTTCTTGGCGACGGGCGCCTTCCTGGCCACCGCCTTCTTGGCGACGGCCTTCTTCACTGGAGCTGCTTTCTTGGCTGGAGCCGCCTTCTTGGCGACCTTGGCGACCGGCTTCCTGGCCGCCGGCTTGGCGGCAGTCTTCTTGGCCGTCGGCTTGGCCGCCGGCTTCCTGGCCGGGGCGGCCTTGGCGGTGGACTTGCCGGCAACGGGCTTGGCAGGTTTCTTGGCCGGCTTGGCGGCCTTCTTCGCAGGTTTCTTCGCAGCCACGAAAAGCGCTTCCTTCAACTTCCCGGGTCCGGGAAGGGGGCGCCTTTATAGCCTACCCGGACCATAGCG
>SEHC01000487.1 GCA_004173415.1 Lysobacteraceae bacterium | reverse complement strand
GGCGCCCAGCAATGGGGCCTGACCATGCAGGACGACCTGACCGACGCGACCCGCTGGGCGATCGACCAGGGCATCGCCGACCGTGGCCGCATCTGCATGTACGGCGCCAGCTATGGGGCATACGCGTCGCTGATGGGCGTGGCCAAGGAGCCGACCCTGTACAAGTGCGCGGCCGGCTACGTCGGCGTCTATGACCTGGTCACCCTGAGCGCGAAGGAGAGCCGCGCGAACAAGCGCATGAACACCTGGACCGGCGAATGGCTGGGAACCGGCCCGGCGCTGGCCGCGGTGTCGCCCAACCGGGTCGCCGAGCGCATCCAGGTACCGGTGTTCCTGGCCGCCGGTGGCGAGGACGAAACCGCGCCGATCGACCACAGCGAAAAGATGGAGGCCGCGCTGAAGAAGAACGGGGTGCCGGTGGAGACGCTCTACTACCGCACCGAGGGCCATGGCTTCTACACCCTGGAGCACCAGCGCGAGTACTACACCCGCTTGCTCGCGTTCCTGTCCCGCAGCCTCGGCGGCGGCACCGCCAAGTAACCGCCTGCAGCGGGATCCTTGCCTGCCGGCGCCAGCGCCGGCTTCAGGCCCTCACCTGACTCCGTGCATCATCCGCTTCAGCAGCGGGGCGACCACGAAGGCGACCGCCGCGCATCCCAGCCCGATCCAGGTCATCAGCCAGAACAGGTCGGCATACTTGCCGGCCGCGGCGGCCAGGTCCATGGCTTCGCCCTCCGGCACCTCGATGGCGGCCAGCTTGCCGAACTGCGCGGCCAGCATTTCCGAAAACGCGGTAGCCAGGAACCAGGTGCCCATCATCAGGCTGACCACCCGCGGCATCGACAGCTGGGTGACTGCCGAAAGACCCACCGGCGACAGGCACATCTCGCCGATCTCCAGGACCAGGTAGGCCAGCACCAGCCACCAGACGCTGGCCATCTGCCCGCTGGCTCCCACCTGCTGCGCGGCCCATGCCAGGGGGATGAACGACAGGCCCGCGAACATAAGTCCCAGCGCCGACTTGAAGGGCTTGGACGGGTCCAGGCCGCGCTTGCCCAACGCGCCCCACAGGGTCGCGAACAACGGCGCCAGCAGGACCAGGAACAGCGCGCCCAGGTAGGTCAGCGAGCCGGCGGTCTGCGGCAGCACCAGGCAGTCGCGCAGCAGCAGCGCCAGCATCAGCAGGACCACGCCGATGAACATCGCGCGCGGCGCCCTGGAAGCCGGATCGCGGTCGGACATGCCGGAGGCGACGACGAACGAAAGCGGCGCCAGCAGCAGGGCGATGATCGACCACGGCCACGGCGTGCCTTCGCGGATCACCAGGGAGGGCACGATGTCCTTGGTCATCAGGCGGTCGGTGAAGGTGACCCACGATCCGTAGGTCTGCTCATACAGGGTGAAGAACACCAGGGCCATGAAGATCAGCGCCATCAGCGCCAGCATCTGCTGCCGTTGCACCGGCGTGCAGTGCCTGAGCACGAACCAGCCGAACCAGCCCAGCACGCCGCCCAGCACCACCAGCATCAGCAAGGTGGCCAGGGTGACCTGCCCGCCCAGCGAGAACGCGCCGTTGGCCGCGGCCCACATCAGCCATGCCACCGGCAGCACGCCGGCGATCGCACCGGCATAAATCAGCCATTCGCGCGGCATTCCCAGCACCCGCTCGCGCAGCGAGGCCGGCTCGCGCGGCTCGGCGTGGCCGTGCAGGTATTTCTGGCCCCACAGGAACAGCCCCAGCCCCAGCAGCATGCCGATGCCGGCGGCGCCGAAGCCGTACTTCCATCCGTAGGCCTCGCCCAGGTAGCCGCAGACCAGCGAAGCGAACAGCGCGCCCAGGTTGATGCCGGCGTAGAACAGGCTGAAGC
>SEHC01000486.1 GCA_004173415.1 Lysobacteraceae bacterium | reverse complement strand
TCGTAGTAGGCGGTCAGGTTGTAGACCCGCTTGGACAGGCCCGGCAGGGTGATGTCGCCCGAGCCGACGCTGGAGGCGCTGTCCGGGTCGCGGATCTTGATGTTGCTGTCGGTGAAGCTGGCGCTGGCCAGGATGCCGAAGCCCTGCAGGGCATCGGTGAACAGGTCCAGCGGCAGCGACGCGGTCAGCTCCAGGCCCTGCAGCTTGCCGCCCTCGCCGTTGACCGGGGCCGAGTAGGTGCCGGTCTGGGAGATGCCGATGCCCGGGTAGTTGGGATTTTCCGGGACACCGGCGACGAACTCGGAGAAGTCGTAGTTGGGGATCGGCAGCGTGTAGATGTACGAGCGCAGGTCCTTGTAGAAGTACGCGGCGGCGACATAGGCCTTGTTGCCGAAGTACTTCTCGTAGGAGATGTCGAAGGCATGCGCGCGCCACGGATCCAGTTCCGGGTTGCCGCCGCTGCCGCCGACGGTGCGCACGCCGAGGGTGGCGTCGGGGGCATCGGACACGCCGACCTCGATCGAGGCGCGCAACTGGTCCACGCGCGGGCGCGCCACCTGCTTGGCCAGGCCCACGCGCAGGGTCTGGTCCTCGCTCAGCGAGAAGGCCAGGTTGAGGCTGGGCAGCACGTCGGTGACGGTCGCGCCGCGCGACACCAGACGCGGCGAGCCGCCGTTGGTCAGCTGCACCGCCTCGGAGGACTGGTCGGTGCGCTGGATCTGCACGCCGATGTTGCCGCGCACCGGCACGTCGCCCCACTGGGTGTCGATGTTCCCCTTGAGGAAGGCGGTGCTGGTCTTCTCGTCGACATCCCAGGACTTCGCCACCAGGTACGGGAAGGCGGTGGCGCTGGGTTCGAAGGTCATGTAGCGATCGACCGCACCGGGCACGTTCCAGGACGGGATCAGGCCGACGCCGGCGAAGCCCAGGTCGACCAGCCCGTACTGCAGGTCCGAGGCGATGGTGGTGTCGCCCTGCGCGCCGAGGTTGATGTTGCCTTCGGGCTGGCGCTTCTGCTTGGTCCGGTCGGCGTGGTTGACGCCGAAATCGATGTCCGTGAACCAGCCCAGGAACGCCGGCGCCGGCACCGAGGCGGCCAGCTTGAAGCTCTTCAGCTCGTCCTCGACCTGCGGCACCTTGCCGTAGCCGGAGCCGTAGATGGTGCCGGTCAGGTAGAGGCTGTCGGGGTTGGAGTAATCGCGGCCCGGAACCAGCTGCGAGAAACCGCTGTTGGAAAAGCTCAAGGTCACCGAATCCAGCTGCGGCGCGGGCAGCAGCTGGGTGTTGTTCTCCAGGTTCAACTCGTCGCGCTCGGCCTTGGACCAGCTGAAGTCGGCCACGATGCGGGCCTCGCCGACATTGAACTCGTTGTTCCAGCCGAAGGCGTTGATCTCGTCCTCGCGCTTGTTGTACATGCCGCGCACCAGCGGATAGACGTTGTTGGCCACGCCGCCGGTAAAGGTGTTGTTGCCGTTGACGGTCGGGTTGGTGACCAGCAGGCGGCCGTAGCCACCGTTGTAGTCGCCGATATGGACCTCGAACTGGTTGGCGGTGTCGATCTGGGTAGAGGTGGAGTGGAACAGGTCCAGGGTGCTGGTCCAGGCATTCGACGGCCGGTACTGCAGGGTCGCCAGCACGCCGTCGCGGGTGGTCTTGCCGGTGCGGCGCAGCGCCTTGATGCCGTCGGAGTAGAAGGTGCCCGCGGCCACGCCCGGACGCCAGTTGTCGCCGATTGCCTGCCACGGTTCGTACAGGCCGACCTGGTTCTCGTGGATCGGCGTTTCCGAATACGAGTAGCCGATCGAGAAGCCGATGGTGTTGTCGGCGAACTGGTCGATGTAGCTCATGTTGATGCGGTGGCCGGTGGCGTCCTGGTCGGC
>SEHC01000485.1 GCA_004173415.1 Lysobacteraceae bacterium | reverse complement strand
CCGTAACCGGGCCGTGGGTTGGCTTCCAGCATTTCGCGCACGACCCAGGCCGCACCCGCCGACATCATCCGTCGATCGACGACCGGATCGGCCTGGGTGTAGCGCACCCGTCCGGCGATGCCGCCGCGGTTGAATGCGGCGAACGCGCCGACCAGGTCCTCCAGCCGCGCGCCGGTGCCGCCCAGGATCATCGACAGGTTGGGCTTGCCGCCGCGCGGATACTTCAGCGCTATGCCGCCATTGGCCAGGCGCGCGGAAAACCGCGCCGGGCCGACCCGGTCCAGCAGGTCCACCGCAGGAACGTTCAGCGACAGGCGCAGGGCGGCGGCCGCGCCGACCGGGCCGTTGAAGGCGGAGTCGAAGTTGCCCGGCCGGTAGCCGCCGAACGTCTGCGGCGCATCGACCAGCAGGCTTTCGGAGTGGATCAACCCGTCATCCAGGGCGAGGGCGTACAGGAAGGGCTTCAGGGTCGAACCGGGCGAGCGCCATGCCCTCACCATGTCCACGTGGCCCAGCCGCGGCGTGTCGCCGAAAGCCACCGAGCCGACGTAGGCACGCGCCTGCATGTCCTGGTTGTCGACCACCAGCAACGCGGCCGATGTGCGCTCGGGCAGGCTGGAGAAATAGGCCCCGACCCGCTCCTCCAGCGTGCGCTGCAGGCCTGGATCGATGGTCGAGGCGATGCGCGCGGCACGCGGCTGCGCCTGGCGCAGGCGTTCGGCCAGCAGGGCGGCGCTGAGCGGCGGGCGCAGGGATCGGGCCACGACCGGTTCGATGCGGGCGTCCTCCACTTCAACCGCGGACCACCGGCCGGTCGCGGCCATGCGTGCGAGGAGCTTGTCGCGCGCCGCCTGCGCGGCCTGTGGATGCCGATCTGGGCGCAGGCGACTGGGCGCCTGTGGTAGCACCGCCAGCAACGCCGCCTCGGCCTGGGACAGGCGCGAGGCAGGCTTGCCCAGGTAGGCCCAGCTGGCCGCCTCGACCCCTTCGATGGTGCCGCCGAAGGGCGCCCGTTCCAGGTACAGCTGCAGGATCTGGCGCTTGGACAGTCGCGCTTCCAGTTGCAGTGCCCGCAGCAGCTGCTTGGACTTGCCCCAGGGCGTGCGCGAATGCGGGTCGAGGATCCTGGCCACCTGCATGGTCAGGGTAGAGCCGCCGGAAACGATGCGGCCGTCACGCGCCCATTGGCCGCCGGCGCGCAGCAGTGCCCAGGGATTGATTCCCGGATGCTTCCAGAACCAGCGGTCCTCGTAGTCGAGCAGGGCCTGCAGGTACAGCGGCGACACCTGGTCCAGGTCGGCCGGATAGCGCCAGACCCCCTGGCGGTCGGCGAAGGCGCGCAGCGGCGTGCCGTCGCGCGCCACCACCAGGGTGCTGGTATCGCGGTCCCTGGGCAACGGCGGCGGGAAGGCGAAATCCAGCACCAGGAGCGTCACCAGCAGCGCCACGGTTCCCCATCGCAGCCAGCCCAGGATCCGGTCCACGCGTCGCTTCTGCATTGGTGCTTGCTTCTGAATCGGTGAACCCTCGGCTTTAGGCGGCAGCAAGGCCAGACCCGCAAGGCGTCGCGCGGGAGTGGGTGTTGGTGCAAGCGCATATGGCGATGGGAGACGCGGCGCGCCGGTGCTGCACTGCAGGGTGGCATCCCTCGCCAACGACTTCCGCCCTTCGCCTATCCACTGTACCCTTCCCCCATTCGGGAGGAAGGGCCTGATGGATCAGGGCTGCACTACCGTGATCGTCGCCGGCGAGGATTTGCCCACGCCGCGGATGTCCGGGCGGTACATGTCCTCGACCAGCGACGGCGGCACGCTGTAGGTGCCCGGTGTCACCGCACGCACCAGGTAGAAGACCCGGGCGGTCTGTCCGCGTTCCAGCTTCAACGCGGCGACGTAGCGATCGTCGCGGAATTCCTCATGCCTGACCTCGGCAGAGCCGGAACGCTCGCTGATCTCGATCCCGTCCACCACCACGTCCGCCCATTGCTTGGCGTCGCCCAGGTTGAAGTTCTCGATCTCCAGGCCGGCTGGCAGCAGGTCGGTGAGCAGCGCATCGGGCATGCCGACGTTGGGGGTGATGCCAAGTCGCACGATCAGCGCCTCGCCCTCCTTCAGCGTGCCTCCCTTCCAGGGCTTGCCGTCGGTGGTGTAGTAGTTGCGCTCGATGCCGATCTGGCGATTGTCGAAGGCCGGTGCGGTGCGCGGTATGCCGGCCACTTCCAGGCTGGCGAACAGCGGTGGTTGTCCTTCGGGAGTGAACCGCACGCCCTTGGCCAGCGTCGCGTAGTCGAAGCTGCGACCGAACATGCGCGTGGCCGCGACCGCCTCGCTTGCCCCACCGACGCTGTACTGGCCCGAGACCAGTTTTTTCTGGTCGGCGGCCAGGGCCTTGCCCAGCCGGGCCAGCGCCACCTGCTCCTGGGTGCTCAGGTACATCCAGCCGCCATTGCGCCGCGCGTCGAGCTCGCGGCCGAGCGAAACCGAGCGCGCGTCGTACCCGGGCTTGCCCAGCTTGTGCTCATGCACCAGCGCAACCATGAGCGCATCGTCGCGGATGCGGCTGCCATAGTCGCCCAGGTAGCCCGGTCGCCCGCCTTCCTTGGCGAAGCCGTCGGCGATCGCCCTGGCGCCACGCTTCGGAATGGACCTGGCTGGCGAACCGCAGGTGGTCGCGCGAATCGTAACCGTAGAACTGCGCGCCGCCGGCCAGCAGGTCCTCGCTCAGGCGCGTCAACGCCTTCTGCAGCACCGCCTCCGGGACCACGAAGCCAGCTTCCTTCGCATCCAGCAGGAACTCGACCACGTACGGGGTCAGGGCCGGATTGACGTAACCATCGTCGCCCCACATCGAGAAATGCCCGTTGGACAGCTGCATCGAGGCCAGCCGTCCGAACGCGCCCTCCATCCGCTCGCGGCGCTTGGCCGCGCCCAGCGCGGGTACGCCCAGCATCCGCGCGGTGGCATCGTCCAGTTCAAGCGCGGCATAGCCCTTGCTGGTGGTCTGCTCGGCGCAACCGTACGGATATTCCAGCGCGCCCTTGAGGGCGCTCGCGAACGGAATCGGCGGCAATGCGCTGACCAGCATGCGCACGTTGACCGAACCGGTCATCAGCCCGTCGGCGAAGCCACTGCCGAGTTCGACCGGCACCAGCGGATCCAGCACGCGGGTCTGCGAACGGAGTACCGAAGGCCAGCCGGCGCGCACCGGCAGGTCGTACCTGCGGTCCACCTTGAAGCCCCCTCCATCGACCCTCACCCGCACCTGGGCGGTGGTGTAGCCCTCGCCGGCGCTGATCGGGAAACTGAGCGTGGTCTTGGCTTCCTTGCCGAGCCTGGCCGTACGCGATCCCTCGCCGATCGACAGCGGGCCGATGCCATCCACCTGGACCTTGAAGTCGCCGGGCTGGCCGCTGAAGTTCTGCACGTCCAGCGTCACCGTGCTGCGGTCGCCGGGGGCCAGCACCCGCGGCAGGCTCGCCTCGACCACCACCGGGGCGCGGACCAGGGTCTCGCGGTCCTTGCTGCCATAGCGCTGGTCCGAGTAGACCAGCGCCGACACGCGCAGGGTGCCGTTGAAATCAGGCACCTTCAGCTTGATCCGCGCGTTGCCACGCGCGTCCAGCCGCACCGGTCCGGAAAACAGGTCGACGGTCTGCACGCGCGAGGTCGGGCGCCTGGCCTGCGGCAACGCCGCCAGGGCCATGTCGCCGCCGAACCGGATCCGCGCGCTGCCGCCCTCGAAGCTCTCGATGACCCGCCCGTAGATATCGTAGGCGTCCACCCCGAGGCGACGCTGGGCGAAGAACTGCGCGTTGGCATCGGGCACCGGGAACCGGGTGATGTTGAGGATGCCCACATCCACCGCCGAGACGGTGACGAAGGCCTCCTTCCCGGCCAGTTCCGGCACGCTGACGGTCACCGGCAGGTCTTGCTCCGGACGCATCTGCCTGGGTGCGACCAGGCCGACCGCGACGCGGCGGTCGCGTCGGTCCATCGGCACGTGGGCCACGCCGACCGCGCGCGCCGGGGTGATCCTGCTGGGCACCGA
>SEHC01000058.1 GCA_004173415.1 Lysobacteraceae bacterium | reverse complement strand
AGGCCACGCATGGCCTTGTCGTCCAGGCGCTTGCCGCGCTTCCACAGGATCGCCAGGGCGATCGAGCAGCACAGGTACAGGGGCAGGTTGGCCGCGGTCACCACCTGGCTGAGCACGGTGAAGCCGTTGACCAGCGACTTGCTGTAGTTCATCAGGATCATGGCGCTGGCCAGCAGCCCGGTGACCAGCAGGGCGAAGGCCGGCGCGCCGCGCCGGTTGTTGCGCGACAGGAACGCGGGCAGCACGCCGTTGTCGGCCATGGTCCGGGTCATCTCGCCGACCAGCAGGGTCCAGCCGTTCAGGGCGCCCAGTCCGCTGACCACCACGAACAGGGCCAGCCAGCGGCCGAAGCCCTCGCCGACGAAGCGGTCCATCAGCAGCGCGAATGGCGCAGGCGAGGCGGCCAGTTCCTGCGAGGGGATCAGCAGCAGCGGCACGGTCGAGACGATCAGGTAGATGGCCGCGGTCAGCAGGGTGCCGACGATCGTCGCGCGCGGGATGGTGCGGCCCGGATTCTCGACCCGCGAGGCCGGCACCGTCGCCGACTCGATGCCGAGCATCGCGAACAGGGCGATGGTCGAGGCGGCCATCGAATCGGCCAGGGTGATCGGCTGCGGCGGCAGCTGCGCGGTGTAGGCCTGTGGCGAGTCCAGCAACAGCCAGGCGCCGAGCAGGGCGATGGCCAGCATCGGCAGCAGCTTCAGTGCGGTGGTGACCAACTGGACGCCGCCGCCGGCGCGCACTCCCAGCAGGTTGATGCCGATGAAGGTCCACAGCAGCGCCAGGGCGAACAGCGAAGGCTGCAGGTGCGCCAGTTCCGGGAAGGCCGCGCGGATATAGGCGACCACGCCGGTGGCCAGGGCCGCGTTGGTGATCCACACCGACACCCAGTAGCACCACATCGCCACGTAGGCCGGCAGCTCGCCCAGGGTGCTGCGCACGTAGCCGTAGGGACCGTCGGCGTTGGGCAGTTCGCGGGCCAGGCGGGCGAAGACCCGGGCCAGGAAAATGCAGCCGACCACGGTGATGCCCCAGCCGATGGTCGCGTTGAAGCCGTACGGGGCCAGCGACGCCGGCAGCAGGAAGATGCCCATGCCGATGGTGTTGCCCACGACCAGCGCGGTGCAGGTCCAGAAGCCGATCTTGCGGGTGTCGTTCATGAGGATCCTGCGGTGTAGAGGGATTGTTCGTCGTCGCCGCGGGCGCGGGGACGACGACCCGGATTGAGGCTGGCCGGCGACCTTACTCCCTGCCTGCCAGCCGTCCTTCCTTCACCACCCCGCGCACCTTGCGCAGGCATTCGATGTCCTGCAGCGGATCGCACTCCACCGCCACCAGGTCGGCGAACTTGCCCACCGCAATCGAGCCGAGGTCCTTGTCCCTGCCCAGCAGCTGCGCCGACACCAGGGTCGCCGACTGCAGGGCCTGCAGCGGGCTCATGCCGTACTTGACCATGTAGGCGAACTGGCGCGCATTGTCGCCATGCGGATAGACCCCGGAGTCGGTGCCGTAGGAGATCCGCACCCCGGCCGCGACCGCCTTGCGGAAACCCTGGCGCTGGGCCTCGGTGGTCTGCAGGTTCTTGCGCAGGATCTCCTCCGACCAGCCGTCGGCGCGCCCGACCGTGTCGATGTAGTCGCCGTTGTAGATGTCCGCATCCAGCCAGGTGCCGTGCTGCTTCATCAGGGCGATCGACTCGTCGTCCATCAGCGAGCCGTGTTCGATCGAGCGGACCCCGGCGCGGACCGCGCGCTTGATGCCCTCGGCGCCGTGCGCGTGGGCGGCGACGAAGGTGCCGCGCTTGGCGGCTTCCTCGACCGCGGCGCGGATCTCGGCCTCGCTGTACTCGGACTCGCCCGGCTCGGTGCCGGCGGCGAGCACCGCGCCGGTGGCGATGAGCTTGATGAAGTCCGCGCCGTGGTCGAGCAGGGTGTTCACCTGCCTGCGGATCTCGGCCTCGTTGTTGGACACGCCCAGGCGGAAGGCCGGCGGGACCACGGTACCGGCGGGCAGCCCGGTGATCTCGCCGCCGCCGCCCTCGATGGTGATGTAGGCGCCGGCCACGAACATGCGCGGGCCTGGCACCAGACCGGCGTTGATGCCGTCGCGCAGGACCACGTCGGACAGGCCGCGGTACACGCCGACGTCGCGCACCGTGGTGAAACCGGCCTGCAGGGTGGCGCGCGCGTTCCTGGCGCCGATCAGCGCATCGCGGCCGGGATTGCTCTTCAGCGGCGTGGCCGGGTCGGCGTAGGGGCCTTCGTCGGCGATATGGGTGTGCATGTCCATCAGCCCCGGCACCACGGTATGGGCGGACCAGTCGATCACCGGTCCGCTGGCGGCGGAGGCGTTCCATGCCGAGATCGAAACGATCCTGCCGTCCTCGATGACGATGGCCTGGTCTGCCAGGACCTTGCCGGTTTCGACGTCGACCACGTGGCCGGCGTGCACGGTGCTGCGTTCGGCGCCATGGGCGACGAAACCGGAAAACGACAGGATCAGGGCGGAAAGAAGGGCGGTGTTGCGTGGGCTCATGCGCTCGCTCCGGCGCCGTCGGCATAGGCCGCGCGCAACAGGTTCTGGAAATGCCAGACGCCGCTTTCCCGTTTCGGGCAGAGGCGGCCGGCGTGGTAGAAGCCCGAAGCCAGCCCCTGCTGCACCGCTTCGCAGATGCCGATGTCCTCGACCTGGACCTCGTCGCTGAAGGACTGGTCGGCGGCGATCCGGGCCATGGCCTGCTCGTCCTGGGCGTAGTAGTAGTCGAACTCGACCCGGCAGCGGCCCGGGCCCAGCGGCAGGATCCGGTTGGTCTGCAGCCGGCCGGGCATGATGTTGAGCATCACGTTGGGGTAGACGAAGTAGTAGTACGCCTGGCCCTCGCCGTAGGCATCGCTGTCGCCGCGCAGGGGCGAGGACTGCAGCGAATGCCAGGGGAAAAGTTCGGTGTCGTAGGCGCGGTAGTCCAGCACCCGGGACAGTCCCGGGTGCACGTGCGGCAGGTGGTAGCCTTCGAGGAAGTTGTCGATGTAGACCTTCCAGTTGCAGTCGATGTCGTAGGAGTCGCGGCGCAGGTAGCGCATCGCCGACAGGTCGATCGGGGCGATGCGTTCGACGATGCCGGCATAGACCTCGTCGAAATCCGGCACCGCCTCGTCCAGGGCCACGAACACCAGCCCCTGCCACTCGTGCACGCGCAACGGCGGCAGGCGGATTTCCTGCAGGTCGAAAGCGGCCGCGTCCTGCATTTCCGGCGCGCTGCGCAACTGGCCTTCCAGGGTGTAGGTCCAGCCGTGGTACTTGCAGTGCAGGGCGCGCGCGCCCTTGCCGTTGCACAGGGCCAGCGGCCCGGCCCGGTGCCGGCAGACATTGGGGAAGCCGCGCAGCACCCCGTCCTGGCCGCGGACCAGGATTACCGGCACTTCGCCGACCTTCCCGACCACGTGGTCGCCGGCCTCGGCCAGCTGCCCGGCGTGCGCGACCAGCTGCCAGCTGAGCGCGAACACCGCGCGCTGCTCCATTGCCAGCATGTCCTCGCCGAAGTAGTAGCGCGCCGGCAGCGCGCTTGCCAGTTCCAGTGCCTTGCTTGCATCAACCGGCTGCATCGCGGATCTCCGTAGGGTTGTAAGCTTCGCGCACGAGCGTCCTTCCGATGGAGCCTGCATGCCGCGTATTCCCGTCGCCATTGCATTGTGCGCGATCTGCGCGCTGGCGTCCGCCGCCGAGCCGCGCGCGCGCGACCTCGGCGTGCCGTTCGAAGGCACCGCCGGCCCGCTCAATGCGATCACCGACGTGGCCGGAGTCAGCGTCGGCCAGGTCACCTTGATCGAGGACCTCGCCTCGGGCAGGAAGGTGCGCACCGGGTTGACCGCGATCCTGCCGCGCGGCCGCGACACCCTGGACGCGCCGGTGTTCGGCGCCTGGTTCGCGCTCAACGGCAACGGCGAGATGACCGGCACCGCCTGGCTGGAGGAATCCGGCCAACTGGAAGGCCCGGTGATGCTGACCAACACCCACAGCGTCGGCGTGGTCCGCGATGCGGTGATCGCCGAGCGCGTGCGCGCCGGCGGTGCGGATGCGTCGGGCTACTGGTGGTCGCTGCCGGTGGTCGCCGAAACCTGGGACGGCGAGCTCAACGACATCAACGGTTTCCACGTGCATCCGACGCACGTCGCCCAGGCGCTGGCCGAGGCCAAGGGCGGCCCGGTCGCCGAAGGCAACGTCGGCGGCGGCACCGGCATGGTCTGCCATGAATTCAAATGCGGCATCGGCACCGCCTCGCGCCGGATCAAGGCCGACGGCGGCGGCAACCACACCGTCGGCGTTCTGGTCCAGGCCAACTACGGCATGCGCGACCCGCTGCGCATCGCCGGCGTGCCGGTCGGCCAGTACCTGCGCGAGGACCGCATCTACAGCAGCGCCGCCCCGGCCCGGGGCGAAACCGGCTCGATCATCATCGTCATCGCCACCGACGCGCCGCTGCTGCCACACCAGCTCAAGCGCATCGCCAGGCGCGCGACGATGGGCCTGGCGCGGATGGGCAGCTATGCCGGCAACGGGTCCGGCGACATCTTCCTTGCGTTCTCCACGGCCAATGCCGGGGCGCTCAAGGGCGATGCGCTGTCGCAGGCCCGCTTCGTCGGCCTGGAGCACCTGGACGGACTGTTCGAGGCCACGGTGCAGGCCACCGAGGAAGCCATCGTCAATGCGATGGTCGCCGCGCGCGACATGCAGGGCAATGACGGGAAGTATGCGAAGGCGATTCCGCATGCGGAACTGGTGAAGCTGCTGAAGAAGTTCGGGCGCTACCGGTCGGCGACGAAATAATCCGTCATCCCGGCGCAATCCGGGACCCAGTGCTCTTTGGTAGCGCGCAAACGCAATGGCAAGGCCGTGGTCACCGGCACTGGGTCCCGGCATGCGCCGGGATGACGGGCAGGAGGGTTGGCGCACGGGTGCCAGCATTCAAGGCTTCAGGTACTGGTCGTACCAGGCCAGGTTCCGTTCGAGCCGGTCGCGCAGGTAGCTGGGCACGGTGAGGCCGTGGCCCTCACCCGGGTAGACCACCAGCTGGCTGGGCACGCCCAGCGAGCGCAGTGCCTGGTACATCTGCTCGGCCCCCAGGCAGGGCACGTTGAGGTCCTTCTCGCCGCACTGGAACATGGTCGGGGTGCGGATGCGGTCGGCATGCAGGAACGGCGCGCTGGCGCGGTCGTATTGTTCGCGGTCGCGCCACGGGGTGCCGAGCTCGAGTTCGTATTCGCGGATGTACTGGTCGTGGCCGTACATCGCGTACATGTTGGAAGCGCCAGCGCCGCTGATCGCGGCCTTGAAGCGGGTGTCGCGGGCGATCACCGCGTTGGTCAGGATGGCCCCGTAGCTCCAGCCGCCGATGCCGAGCCGCGCGGGATCGGCGATCCCCATCGCGACCACGTGGTCGACGCCGGCCAGCACGTCGTCCACGTCCTTGTTGCCCCAGTCAGCGTAGATCTGCCTGGCGAAATCGAAGCCGCGGCCGGAGCTGCCGCGCGGATTGACCGCGACCACGGCGTAGCCACGGGCCGCATACGCCTGCCAGTCGGGCATGAACTCATGGCTGAACTGGTAGACCGGGCCGCCGTGCAGGCGCAGCAGGGTGGGATAGCGCTTGCCGGGCTGGTAACCGACCGGTTTCACCAGCAGGCCTTCCAGTTCCAGGCCTTCGGTGTTGCGGAAGCGGATCGGCTCGACCTCGGCCAGCCGCTTCCGCGCCAGCCATTCATTGTGCCTGCCGAGCGCGCGCAGTCCGTCCGCCTCCACCGCCGAGATCTCATAGGGATGGTGGTCGTCACCGCCCAGCACGACGATGCGTCCGTCGGCGGACACGTCCAGGTCGTAGTCGAAGCGCTTGCCCCGGGTCAGGTCGGTGACCTTGCCGTCGGCCAGGTCGATGCGCGACAGGTGGGTGACCCGGCTTTGTTCGACCAGGGCGTAAATGCTGTTGCCGTCGGCCGACCAGCGCGGCTTGCTGAAGCAGCGGTCGATCGGCGCCGGGATCGTGGCCTGGCCGCTGGCCACGTCGATGACCGCCAGTTGCCAGGGCGCGTAGTAGATCCACCGGTCCTCGCCGCTCTGCAGGTAGGCGATGCGGGTGCTGTCCGGACTCCAGGCCGGGCGGGTTTCCCAGTACGGATCCAGGTCGGAACCGGGGAACGTGGTGAGCTGGCGCTCTTTGGCCCCGGCCCTGGCCTCGATCACGTACAGGTCGAAGTTGAGGTGGCGGTCCGGATCGGCGCCGCGCTTGGTCACGTAGGCGATTTGTTTTCCGTCCGGCGACCAGGCCGGAAGTTGCTCGTCGTGGGCACCGGAAGTGAGCTGTTCGACCTTGCCGCTGGCCAGGTCGAACAGGTACAGGTGCTTGCGCCTCGACCCCAGGTAGCCGCTGCCGTCCTCCTTGAACTGGTAACGGTCGCTGACGATTGGCGGCGGGTTCTTCGGTTTTGGCGTGCCGGCCGGGAATTCCGGATCCAGCGCGATCACCGCAATGCGCCTTCCGTCCGGCGACCAGACGAAGTCCTCCACGCCATCGGCGAAATCGGTGAGCCTGCGTGCCTTGCCGCCGGCCGCGGGCAGGGTCCAGACCTGGGTGGTCGCGTCGTCCTCGTCCTCGCCGGCCTGCCTGCGGTCGGAAAGGAAGGCCAGCGACTTGCCGTCCGCCGACCACTGCGGCCGCCATTCGCTGCTGTCGGGCGTCTCGGTCAGTCGCCTGCGATCGCTGCCGTCGTAGCCGACCCGCCACAGGTCGGATTGCGACCTGTCCTCGGTCAGGTTGGCGCGGGTGACCGTATAGACCAGGTGTTTGCCGTCGGGCGCGAACCCGGGTTCGCTCAGCTCGGCCAGGCGGGCCAAGTCCGCCGGCCCGAACAGTGTCTCCGGCTCGGCCGCGTGGGCGGTGCAGGCGAGCAGGCCCAGCAACAGGCACGCGCTTGGTTTCATTCGCCGTGGTTCCCCTGGGTGGTGACGCGACCCGCGGCGATCGCCTGGTAGCGTTCGCGCGCGTCGCTGAAATAATCGAGCGTGTCCTTGCGCTCGGCTGCATCGTTGTAATCATCGCGCGCCGACGCGGCTTCGATCACCCGTCCCAGCCAATCGGAAAAATAGCCCGCATCCGCGCGCGCGCTCGCGGTGGCTGCCGGCTTGCCCAGCCAGACCGGATTGGTGGTCGCGTAGGGATACAGGTCCAGCACCAGCGGGTCGGCGCCGTCGTTCCAGGCGCGCAGCAGCAGCCAGCCGCCGTCGAGTTCCAGTTCGCCTTCGCCGTCGAGGCTGCGACGGTCGCCGCTCAAGGCAAACGATTCGACCACCGCGCCGTTGTGCACCAGTTCCAGGTGGTCGATGGGCACCGGCGAACGCAGGGCGATGCGGTAGTGGTGCTTGCCGGTGGCGGTCGGGGTGCTGTCTCCAGGCTTCGCTCCATCGACCCGCAATCCCAGCAACGGCCCGTTGCTGGCGAAGCCGTGTCCGCCTTTCAGCGCGGCGGCGACCGACGCCGGATCGCGCCTGCCGCCGGTGTCCAGGAACACACGGTTCATGCCGACCGGGCCGCGCAGCGAGGCGTAGTTGGCCATCGCATCGGTGCCGGCGCCGGCGGCCAGCGGGAATCCCAGGTTCAACAGGCGGTACCAGACCGCGGCCGTGGATTTGTGGTCGGAGAAGCCGACCACTTCGAGGTAATCGACCTTGCCGTTGATGACATCGGCCGGCAAGGCATGGCTGAGCACCGGATCCTTTGCCGGATCCGGAACGGTGTCGAAAGGATGCACGTAGCCGGCCACGCCGTGCTGCGCATGGGCCAGGTCGGCGATCACTCCGTTGTGCGGGTACGGACTGGCCAGCGCGGTGTGGCGGTAGGCGGAAAAATCCGGGGTGAGGAAGTGGTCGTCGAGCTGCAGCAATCCGAGATGCCCCCAGAAACTGGTGTGGTATTCCTGTGCCTGCAGCAGGGTCACGGCATTGTCGCTGGCCGGATCGATGCCGGTGCGGAATCCGTCGATGTCGGGGATGCGCTCTTCCTTGTTGACGACGGTGTTGAAGACCACGTCCAGGTCTTCCGCGTGGGCCTGTGCGACCAGCCTGTCCGGCGTGTTGCGGTAATGGCCGCCGTAGTTCATGTGCACATGCAGGTCGGCGCTGATCCACTGGCCGAAGGCGGCCGGCAGGCGCTGGCTGGACAGCCGGGCCACGATCCGCTGGTCCTCGCCGGCAACCTCGACGACCTGCTGCCACGGCGCGTGGGCGAAGCCGCGCTGCACGCGCAGGCGCGTGGTGCCCCGGGGCAGCTCCAGCGTGCACGGCGGGGCGCAGTGGAAATAGTTCGTCTCCACCGATTGCACCGACCGGTCGAAGCCGTCGTCGGCGTGCATCCAGGCGTCCTCCGGCGCATGCGCGCGCCGGTCGCTGCCGATCACCGAGACCCGGGCCGGCACCGGCTTGCCGGATTCGTCGACGATCTCCAGCCGCAGGGTCGAATGCGGCCCCTTGCGATGGCGCACGTTCGGCAGCAGCGTGCGGGTGGCGCCGCCGACGGTCTCCATCACCCGCAGCGAGGTGTGGCCGTGGGCGTTGTCGATGAAGGCGATGCGGCGCCCATCGGGCGACCAGCGCGCACTGCGGCGGTCGTAGTCGCCGAAGGTCAGCGGCAGCGGCGCGGCGCCGGTGGGCGTGGTCAGCCACAGTTGCTGCCATTGGCGGCCGCGGTAGCTGGAATACAGCAGGCGCTTGCCATCGGGCGCCAGTTCCGGCCGCGCGCCCCAGCTGGTTTCCTC
>SEHC01000484.1 GCA_004173415.1 Lysobacteraceae bacterium | reverse complement strand
CCCAGGCTCAGCGGGGTCACGTCCAGCAGCAGCACGTCCTTGACGTCGCCGCCCAGCACGCCGCCCTGGATCGCGGCGCCCAGCGCCACGGCCTCGTCGGGATTGACGTCCTTGCGCGGCTCCTTGCCGAAGAACTCGGTCACCGCCGCCTGCACCTTGGGCATGCGGGTCTGGCCGCCGACCAGGATCACTTCACCGATGTCGCTGGTGCGCAGCCCGGCATCGTTCATGGCGATGCGGCACGGCTCAATGGTCTTCTTGACCAGGTCCTCGACCAGCGCCTCGAGCTTGGCCCGGGTCAGCTTGATGTTGAGGTGCTTCGGGCCGGAGGCGTCGGCGGTCACGTACGGCAGGTTGACTTCGGTCTGCTGCGAGGACGACAACTCGATCTTGGCGCGCTCGGCCGCGTCCTTCAGGCGCTGCAGGGCCAGCGGGTCCTTGCGCAGGTCGATGCCCTGGTCCTTCTGGAACTCTTCCACCAGGTAATCGATGACCCGCTTGTCGAAGTCCTCGCCACCCAGGAAGGTGTCGCCGTTGGTGGCCAGCACCTCGAACTGCTTCTCGCCATCGACGTTGGCGATCTCGATGATCGACACGTCGAAGGTGCCGCCGCCCAGGTCGTAGACCACGATCTTGCGGTCGCCGCCGTCCTTGTCCAGGCCGTAGGCCAGCGCGGCCGCGGTCGGCTCGTTGATGATGCGTTTGACGTCCAGGCCGGCGATCTTGCCGGCGTCCTTGGTGGCCTGACGCTGGCTGTCGTTGAAGTAGGCCGGCACGGTGATCACCGCTTCGGTGACCGGCTCGCCGAGGAAGGCTTCGGCGGTCTTCTTCATCTTCTCGAGGATGCGGGCGGAGATTTCCTGCGCCGACAGCTTCTTGCCGTCGGCGGTGGTGACCCACGCGTCGCCGTTGTCATGCGCGGCGATACCGTAGGAGACCAGGCCGATGTCCTTCTGCACTTCGGCATCGGTGAACTTGCGGCCGATCAGGCGCTTCACCGCGTAGAAGGTGTTCTTGGGGTTGGTGACCGCCTGGCGCTTGGCCGATGCCCCGACCAGCACTTCGCCGTCCTTGGTGTAGGCGACGATGGAAGGCGTGGTGCGGTCGCCCTCGGAGTTTTCGATGACGCGGGCCTTGCCCCCGTCCATGATCGCCACGCACGAATTGGTCGTGCCCAGGTCGATGCCGATGATCTTGCCCATTGGGTTGCTCCCTAGAAGTCTGGATTTGGCCCGGCGACGTCGCCGGTGATGGTTGGAATGTGGGGTTGCGCCGGCGCTGTTCAAGCGCCCGGGTGAAGCTCGTTCATTAGTCGTGGCGGGCCACGACCACCAGCGCCGGCCGCAGCAGCCGGTCGTTGAGCACGTAGCCCTTCTGGAACACCTGCACTACCGTGCCGGGTGCCGCGTCGGTGGCCTCGACCTGGCTGATGGCCTGGTGGTATTGCGGATCGAAGGCCTCGCCGGCCGGGTCGACCATGCTCAGGCCGTTGTCGGCGGTGACCTTGAGCAACTGGCGGAAGGTCAGTTCCAGCCCGTCGTGCAGGGGGCCGGGCTCCTGGCCCGCCGCCGCCAGCCCGGCATCGAGGCTGTCGAAAACCGGCAGCAGATCGGCCAGCAGGCGTTCATTGGCGAATTTGCGCAGCTGCTCCAGGTCGCGGCTCACGCGCTTGCGCTGGTTCTCGAGGTCGGCGCGTTCGCGCATCACGTCGGCCCGGGTCTGCTCGAGTTCGGCGCGCAGGTGCTCGACCTCGCTGGCCAGTTGCTGCTCAGGACTCAGTGCCTCGCCAGTCGATTCAAGGGTGGCGTCGGCGGCGGGATTGGATTCGTTCTGGTTGTGGGTCATGCGCGGGTTCCGTTGGCTGACCGGCTCATGCGTGGCCGGCGTCAAC
>SEHC01000483.1 GCA_004173415.1 Lysobacteraceae bacterium | reverse complement strand
GTTCGGTTGGACAGGAACAAGACCATTTTCTTGGGCGCCACGGCCGTGCTCACCGCGGCAGCGGGACTGTACCTGTCGGGCTACCTGGCCCTGGTGCTGCTGAAGCTCGATACCGGCCTTCTGCAGTGGAATACCTATCCTTCCTACCTCAAGGCCCTGGACGTGCCGCAGGTGGCGCCTTACGTGGGCAGGATCAAGATGGCCGGCTACCTGGGATTCGGCCTGCCGCTGCTGGCCTACCTTCGATGGTGGTGCTGGACATCAAGCAGGAGAACTTCGACCTGACCAGCGGCTGGCGGGCCAGCCAGGGGCAGGAAATCTACCTCTTCAATCCCTTCGCCGAGGATCGGCGCAGCCACCGTTGGAACCCGTTGAGCTACGTGTCCTCCGATCCTGCGTTCCGCATCTCCGACCTGCAGAGCATCGCCGCGATGCTTTATCCCGATGGGGCCGACGACCAGAAATTCTGGGTCAGCCAGGCGCGCAACGCCTTCACCGCCTTCGCCCTGTTCCTGTTTGAGAACTTCGACGACCAGTGGGAGCAGGGATTCCCCAAACAGTTCCTGGCCTTCCCCACCCTGGGCGGCATCTACCGCCTTTCCTCGGGCGATGGCAGCGAGCTCAAGGCCTATCTGCAGGCCCTGTCCAGGAAGCCCTTCCTCAGCGCGCATGCGCGCACCGCCTTCGCCAACCTGCTGTCGCAGGCCGATGAAACCTTCGCCTCGATCCTCGGCACCTTCAAGGAGCCGCTCAACGCCTTCATCAACCCGGTGCTGGACGCGGCCACCAGCGGCAACGACTTCCTGCTCACCGACCTGCGCAAGAAGAAGATGACCATCTACATCGGCATCCAGCCCAACAAGCTCGCCGAGAGCAGGTTGATCGTCAACCTGTTCTTCAGCCAGGTCATCAACCTCAACACCCGTGAACTGCCCCAGGCCAACCCGGCCCTCAAGCACCAGTGCCTGCTGCTGATGGACGAGTTCACCGCCATCGGCAAGGTCGAGATCATCGCCTCGGCGGTGTCCTACATGGCCGGCTACAACCTGCGCCTGCTGCCGATCATCCAGAGCATGTCGCAGTTGGACGCAACCTACGGCAAGGACGTGTCGCGGACCATCCTCACCAACCACGCCCTGCAGATCATCTTCGCCCCGCGCGAGCAGCAGGATGCCAACGACTATTCGGACATGCTCGGCTACACCACGGTGCGCAAGCAGAACATCACCCGTGGCCGCGAAGTGTCGCGGAGCGTATCGGAGGAGAAGCGCGCGCTGATGCTGCCGCAGGAACTGAAGGCGATGGGCTTCGACAAGGAAGTGTTCCTGTACGAGGGGATCCCGCACCCGGTGATGTGCGAGAAGATCAAGTACTACCAGGATCGCCACTTCACCGCGCGGCTGATGCCCAAGGTGGAGGTCCCGCGCCTGGAGGTCGGCTGATCGCGCCGGGCATGGCACATGCGACCCGCGCATGGGGTGGCGTGTAGCCGGTTAGTGCAATACGTGATCTGCGGCGCTTGACTATCTTCGTGGTGCCGGGCTAATTTCAATCCACATCGCCGCCGTCGTTGGACGGTTGCGGTTGAAACGGCAATACGGGATGCGCCGGCAAGTAATGCAGGCGAGTGATGCCAGCACCTGGTGCGGGCATGGGGAAAAGGGAGTTTCACCGAACGACTGCAAGGAGGCAGTGCATCCGATGTCATGTATTCCACGCGTGCTGGTTCCGCGATCACCCACCTGTCTTCCCGTGCCACTCCGCCCCGGCGGCGCGCGCGCGCACCTGTTTCCCGGGCATCCACGAAGCGGACCACAACGACCGCGCGGCGCGGGTCGCGCCGTCAACCGCTACGCCGAGACCGCGCAGGAGATACCGCTGCAGCAGGCGTACAGCTTCCGCGCCTCGCCGATGGACGGCACCCTCAGGAACATGCTGTCGCGATGGGCGAAGGATTCGAAGCTGAGCCTGTCCTACCTGCATCCGTCCGACTTCACCCTGTACGCGCCGGTGGCGCGGATCGATACCTACGACCTGCAGCAGGCCGCCGCGCAATTGACTGCGGCCTACGCCGCGCAGCGTGTGCAGGTCACCCACAGCGGCAACCAGATCATCGTCAGCCTGGCCGACGTACCGGCCAGCGGCGACCCCTCCTTGCCTTCTCCCTAGCGCCGGATTGCAGATGCCGACCCGGTCCTCAAGCGTTGCCACCTTCAGGGGCATGCACTGATGTTCGTCAAGAGAGCAACGACGCCGCGGATCGAGGAAGCCGTCTCCAAGGCGGTCAACTTCGAACTCAGCCTCGCCGACATCGCCCGGCGCAGCGAGCGCAGGGCATGGCTTGTCGCGTCGGCCGCCACGGTCCTGTCCCTGGTGCTGGCCGCGGGCTATTTCTACGTGCTGCCGCTGAAGGAGAAGGTCCCGTACCTGGTGATGGCCGACGCCTACACCGGCACCAGCAGCGTGGCCCGGCTGGACGAGAAGTTCGGCGACCGCACCATCACCAACAGCGAGGCAATCAACCGCAGCAACGTCGCCCACTTCCTGCTGGCCAGGGAGTCCTACGACCTGGCGCTGATGAACCTGCGCGACTGGACCACCGTCTACACCATGTCCTCGCCGGAGGTGGCGGCGGGTTACACCAGCCTGCACAGCGCCAAGAACCCGGCCAGCCCGCAGAACGTCTACGGCAAGGGCAAGGCCATCCGGGTCAGGATCCTCAGTATTTCCCTGATCGGCGGCTCCGCCGGAACGCGGCCCAAGGGGGCCACGGTGCGTTTCCAGCGCAGCCTTTACGACAAGGCGTCGGCCGCCTCGCAGCCGCTGGACAGCAAGATCGCCACCATCGAGTTCACCTACAAGTCCAACCTGCGCATGGACGAGAAGTACCGGATCGAAAACCCGCTCGGATTTCAGGTGACCAGCTACCGCGTCGACAGCGACTACGACTCGATGCCGCCGGTCGAGAGCGCGCAGCCGGCGATGGCTGTGCGCACGCCGGAAGGCCTGCCGCCTGCGTCGGCTTTCGAACCCGTTCCCGCCCCCGCCGCGATGCCCCAGCCCGTGGCCC
>SEHC01000482.1 GCA_004173415.1 Lysobacteraceae bacterium | reverse complement strand
CCGGCGTCACCGCGATCCTCAAGGGCGGCAAGCCGGGGCCACGCATCGCGATCCGCGCCGACATGGACGCGCTGCCGGTGACCGAACAGAGCGGCCTGCCCTTCGCCTCCAGGGTCACCCGCGAGTACCGCGGGCAGCCGGTCGGTATCATGCATGCCTGCGGCCACGACGCCCACGTGGCGATGCTGATGGGGGTGGCCTCCGCCCTGGCGGCGATGAAGGACCAGCTGCCGGGCGAGGTGATGTTCGTGTTCCAGCCGGCCGAGGAAGGCCCGGCCAACGCCGGCGAGGAGTTCGGCGCCGCGTTGATGCTCAGGCAGGGAATCTTCCGCGACTTCAAGCCGGACGCGGTGTTCGGCCTGCACGTGTGGGCCGGATTGCCGGTGGGAAAGGTCGGCACCCGCAGCGGCTCGCTGATGGCCAGCGCCGACGAGTGGACCCTGGTCGTGCGCGGCCGGCAGACCCATGGCTCGCGGCCGTGGGACGGGGTGGACCCGATCATGCTCGGCGCGCAGATCCTGCTCGGCACCCAGTCGATCATCGCCCGCCAGGTCAACATCGCCGCCTCGCCGGTGGTGCTGACCGCCGGCGTGTTCCAGAGTGGCGTGCGCTTCAACATCATCCCCGACGAAGCCAGGCTGGTCGGCACCCTGCGCACGTTCGACCCGGCCGTGCGCGAGGACGTGATCGCGCGCTTCCGCCGCACCGCCGAGGACTACGCCCATGCCGGTGGCGGCAGCGCCGAACTGCAGGTGGTCAACAACGCGCCGGCCACCATCAACGATCCTGCCCTGGCCGCGCGGGCACGCGCCTCGCTGGAGCGCGCGGCCGGCACCGGCAACGTGGTGGAGATGGCGCCGGTGACGGTGGCCGAGGACTTCTCCCAGTACGCGACCGCCGCGCCCACGTTCTTCTTCTTCGTCGGCTCCACCGGCGCGGACGTCGATCCGGCCAGCGCGCCGATCAACCACTCGCCGCAATTCCTGCTGGACGAGCAATCCTTGCAGGTCGGCAGCGGGGCGATGCTGCAGGTTGCCTTGGACTACCTGCACGGCCAGGTGGACTGAAGCCCGTGGATCGCAGGAGCGACGCTACCACTGGCGTCGCTCCTGCACGGCATCGAAGCCGCTCCTACATGCCCAGCCAGACACGCAGCGGATGCGCCGGGTCGGCGAGCAGGCGGATGGCCAGCGCGACCGACACAGTCACCAGCAGCGGCTTGATGATCCTGGCGCCCTGCTTCATGGCGAAGCGGGATCCCAGTTGCGCGCCGAGGAACTGACCGGCGCCCATGACCAGGCCGACCTTCCACAGGACCGCGCCGAAGGCCAGGAAGACCACGAAGGCACCGACGTTGGAACCGAAGTTGAGGAACTTGGTGTGGGCGGTGGCCTTGAGCAGCCCGTAGCCGGCCAATGAGATGAAGCCGAGCATCAGGAACGAGCCGGTGCCCGGGCCGAACACGCCATCGTAGAAACCGATGATCGGCACGAAGACCAGGGTGAAGGCGGTCACGCCCATGCGCCGATGGCGATCGACGTGGCCGGCATCGGGCTTGAGGCCGAAATACACGGCGATGCCGAGCAGCAGGAACGGCAGCGCGGTCTTCAGCAGGTCGCCCGGCACCACCGTGGCCAGCAGCGCGCCGAAGGCCGCGCCCAGCGCGGCCATCGAGGCCATCGGCCATTGCCCGCGCAGGTCGACATGGCCGTGCCTGGCATAGGCCAGGCTGGCCGAGCCGGAGCCGAACAGCGATTGCAGCTTGTTGGTGCCCAGCACCTGCAAGGGCGGGATCCCGGCCAGCAGCATGGCCGGGATGGTGATCATGCCGCCGCCGCCGGCGATGGCGTCGATGAAGCCGGCCAGCAGGCCGGCCGCGAACAGCAGGAGCAGCAGTTGGAGGCC
>SEHC01000057.1 GCA_004173415.1 Lysobacteraceae bacterium | reverse complement strand
AGTCGGCCCTGATGGGACGACCGGCCGATCGGCCGGTCAGTCGCTCACACGTCGGCGTCGGTCGCCCAGCCTTCGCCGCTGCCGCGGGTGAACACCTGGTCCGACTCCAGCACCTTGCCGGCGGCGAAGGCTTCGCGCTGGGCCAACCTGGCGTAGATCGGGGTGAAGTCCGGCTCGGTCGCCGCAATCAGCTGGGCGAAGCTGTCGATCACGAAGTAGGTCTTCTGGAAGGTGTCGATGCGGTAGCGCGTGCGCATCACCCGCTCCAGGTCGAAGCCGATGCGGTTGGGCGCGTCCGATTCAAGCGAGTACAACGACTCGCCCTTGGACGAGACGATGCCGCTGCCGTAGATGCGCAGGCCTTCGGGCGTGTTGATCAGGCCGAACTCCACCGTGTACCAGTACAACCGGGTCAGGTTGACCAGGGCTTCGGGGCCGATGCCGTGCGCCTTCACCCCGCCGCGGCCATAGGCCTCCATGTAGTCGGCGAACAGCGGGTTCATCAGCAGCGGCACGTGGCCGAACAGGTCGTGGAACAGGTCCGGCTCGGCGATGTAGTCGATCTGGTCCGGGCGCCGGATCCACCAGGTCACCGGGAAGCGGCGGTTGGCCAGGTGGTCGAAGAACTCCAGCTCCGGCAGCAGGCCCTCCACTCCGACCAGGGTCCAGCCGGTCGCCGCGCCCAGCACTTCGTTGAGCTGGTCGAAGCGCGGGATCGCATGCGGGGTCATGCCCATCTCGTCCTGGGCACGCAGGAACTCGTCGCAGGCCCGGCCTACCAGCAGTTCGCGCTGGCGCTGGTAGAGGGCGCCCCAGGTGGCATGGTCCTCGGCCTTGTAGTCCGCCCAGGGTTGCTCGACTACCGCGGTCGTATAGACCGGCACATAGCCCTTGTCGGTCTCCTGGTGCTCGACGCGGCGGGGCTGGTTCATGGGGTCTCCACAGGGGGGTCGAAGGGGATGGAACGACCTTTGATGGTAGCGGCGGAAGTACGCAACAGGGTTGCGAAGTTGCACCGGATCCCGCTATTGGCGCAACATAATTGCGTCTGTTACGTGGAATAAGCAGCAAATGGCTGGATCCGTCACGCTGGACCGCATCGACCTGCGCCTGCTCGCGCTCCTGCAGCAGCAGGGCCGGGCTACCAATGCCGACATCGCCGCCCAGGTGAACCTGTCCGCGTCGGCCTGCCTGCGCCGGGTCCAGCGCCTGGAAACGGCCGGCGTCATCAGCGGTTACGCGGCCCTGGTCGAGCCCAGGCAGGTCGGCCTGGGCCTGCAGGCATTCGTCCGCGTGCAGCTGGAAAAGCACGGCCAGCTGGGCCTGGACCGCTTCATCGAGGGGGTGAACAGCTGGGATGAGGTGGTCGCCTGCCATGCCCTGACCGGCGACATGGACTACCTGCTGCAGGTCATGGTCCAGGACCTGGAGCATTTCTCCCGCTTCCTGCTGGACAAGCTGATCAACGCCACCGGCGTGGCCGACGTCAATTCCAGTTTCGTCCTGCGCACGGTCAAGCAGACCCGGGCCTTGCCGCTGGCGCACCTGGGCTGAATCGGCCCGGTCGCCCCGCGCTGCTGTCGATTCCGGCCCCCGGACTTGCGGCCATTGCCCCCGCTCTTGCTGTCCTGCAACATGCATGTGCTAGGCCCCTTGCGCCAGTCTCGCCCCAACTCCCTCGACCACCCTCCGGAAGCCGCCATGTCCCCGAACCGCTCCTCGTCCGTGCGTCCGCATCGCCTCGCCCTCGCCATTGCCGCGCTGCTGCCGTTCGGCACTGCCCTCGCCCAGGACCCTTTGCCCGCCGCGCCGGCCCAGGAAAGCGTCGCCACCACCCTGGACACGGTGGAAGTCACTGCCCAGCGCCGGGTCGAGAACATCCAGGACGTGCCGGTCTCGATCAGCACCATCAGCAGCGAGAAGCTCGACGTGCTGGCCTCCGGCGGCAACGACGTGCGCTTCCTGTCCGCGCGCGTGCCCAGCCTGAACATCGAATCCTCCTACGGCCGCGCGTTCCCGCGCTTCTACATCCGCGGCCTGGGCAACACCGACTTCGACCTCAACGCTTCGCAGCCGGTCTCGCTGATCTATGACGACGTGGTCCAGGAAAGCCCGCTGCTGAAGGGCTTCCCGGTGTTCGACCTGGAGCGCATCGAAGTGCTGCGCGGCCCGCAGGGCACCCTGTTTGGGCGCAACACGCCGGCCGGCGTGGTCAAGTTCGAATCGGCCAAGCCGACCCAGGAATTCGGCGGCTACGCCCGCGTGGCCTACGGCACCGACGACATGTGGAACGTGGAAGCCGCGGTCGGCGGCGGCCTGACCGAACGCTGGTCGGCGCGTGCCTCGGTGCTGTTCCAGCGCCGCGAGGACTCGGTCACCAACACCCACGAGGCAGGGCCGGACAACGGCGCCGAGGGCTACGACGAGTCCGCCGCACGGGTCCAGTTCCTGTACGAAGGCGACGCCTTCGAAGGCCTGTTCAACCTGCACAAGCGCCACCTCAACGGCACCGCCCGCCTGTTCCGCGCCAACATCATCGAGCCGGGCACCAACAACCTGGTCGACGGCTTCGACCGCGACCAGGTGTCCACCGACGGGGTCAATTTCTCCGAGCTGGACACCTGGGGCGGCAGCGCGCGCCTGCGCTGGGACCTGGGCCGGGTCAGCCTGTACTCGATCACCGGCTACGAGACCGCCGAATCGCTCAACCGCGGCGACATCGACGGCGGCTTCGGCGCCGCCTTCCTCGGCCCGGGTAACTCCGGCCCGGGCTTCATCCCGTTCGCGTCCGAATCGGCCGACGGCTTGCCCGAGCACCGCCAGGTCACCCAGGAATTCCGCATCGAGTCCAACGAATGGGGCCGCTTCGATTGGCAGGCCGGCCTGTTCTATTACGACGAAGACATCAGCATCGACAGTTTCAACTACGACTCGCTGACCCCGGGCAATCCGCGCGCCGGCTATGCGATCCAGGACCAGCGCAACAAGGCCTGGGCGGTGTTCGCCTCCGGTGACTACGAAGTCACCGACGCGCTGACCCTGCGCGGCGGCCTGCGCTACACCCAGGACAAGAAGGACTTCAGCGCCAGCGTGCTGGAAGCGGCGCCGTTCTCGGCCGCGCCGGTCGGCGGCCCGTATACGGTCAGCACCGACGTCAACGACGTCAGCTGGGACCTGAGCGGCGTCTATGCCCTCAACGAAGACGTCAACCTGTACGCGCGCGTGGCCAAGGGCTTCCGTGCCCCGTCCATCCAGGGCCGCCTGCTGTTCGCCAGCGCCGCGGCCGTGGCCGACAACGGCGGCGTCTCCACCGCCGACTCGGAGGAAGTGATTTCCTACGAGGCCGGCATCAAGGCCGACCTGTGGGACAAGCGCGCGCGCCTGGGCTTCAACGTGTTCCGCTACGACGTCAACGACCAGCAGATCATCGCGGTCGGCGGCGGCGGCAACAGCGCCACCCTGCTCAACGCCGACAAGACCGTGGGCCAGGGTTTCGAGCTGGACCTGGAGGCCTACCTGACCGACAACCTGCTGGTCACCCTGGGCAGCAGCTACAACGACACCGAAATCCAGGACGCCAACCTGGCCGTGCCGGGCTGCGGCGGCGGCTGCACGGTGACCGACCCGGCGGTGATCGATCCGCTCACCGGCCTGCCCAACGGCACCTTCCTGATCGACGGCAACTCGCTGCCGCAGGCGCCGAAGTGGGTCCACAACCTGACCGCGCGCTGGAGCATGCCGGTCGGCAACGGCGGCGAACTGTACGTGTTCACCGACTGGGCCTACCGCAGCGAAGTGAGCTTCTTCCTGTACGACTCGGTGGAGTTCACCGGCAAGTCCTCGGTCGAAGGCGGCCTGCGCATCGGCTACAACTGGAACCAGGGCGACTACGGCGTGGCCGTGTTCGGCCGCAACATCACCGACCAGACCCGCATCGTCGGTGGCATCGACTTCAACAACCTCACCGGCTTCCTCAACGAGCCGCGCACGGTGGGCGTGGAGTTCAACGCCCGCTTCTGACCAGCGCGATGCGGCAAGAAAAGAAGAGCCGGCTGGTCCGGCTCTTTCTTTCCGGGCTTTCTGCCGCGGCGTGGTAGCGAAGGACCGTGCGAGCGGCGTCCCCGCCGCGAGCCCTTGCCTGTGCCTTGTGGGTCCGGGCTTGCCAGGATGCGCTGGCTTCCATGCGAAAAGCATCCGAGCAAGCCCGGACCCACAAGGCTTCAGGAGCAGAAGCTCGCGGCGGGGACGCCCTCCCACGTCGCCGGTGCTTTATTGATCGCGCGGTGGAAACCTCAACACCACGCCGCGCTCGTCTTCCGATGCGGAGCGATGCCATAACACCGGCACCTCGCGCGGCGCGGGAGGCTCAAGTTCGTCGTCCAGCGGTGCGAGGGCCTCTTCCTCGTCTTCCCAGCTGTAGCGCTTGCGCGGCAGGGCCGGGTCCAGGGCGCGAAACAGCCAGGCGGCCAGGAGGCCGGCCACCGCGCCGCCCAGGTGCGACTGCCAGGACACGCCGGCCTCGCGCGGCAGCACGGTCAGCAGCATGCCGCCATAGAAGAAGAACGCGATCATGCCGGTGGCGATGGCCTGACGGTCGCGTCGCAGCAACCCCAGCCCGAACACCAGGAACATCAGCCCGTGGGTCACGCCGCTGGCGCCGAGATGGCGCGAACCGGCCTCGCCCAGCAACCACGCGCCCAGGCCCGAACCAATCCACAGCAGCGGCAACGACCACGCCGTGGCGCGCGGATACACGCTGCCGGCCAGGGTGCCCAGCATCAGCAGGGCCACGCTGTTGGCGGCCACGTGCTCGACCGAGCCATGCAGCAGCGGTGCGGTCAGCAGACCGATCAAGCCGGCAACGGTGTGCGGCCCGACCGCGAACGGCCGCCAGTCGAAACTGCCCTGGGCCGAATACACCAGGATCAGTCCCAGCACGAAGGCCAGGCTGAGGTTGAAGGCGCGCAGCAGGCGGCGACGGTCGTGGCGCCGCTGGGAGTCGGCGTCGAACGCGGGGTCGTCGGGATGCAGGTCCATGCTCACTGTTCTGGCGGCGCTCGCGGCGAATGCAAGCCCGGACCGCGATGGACAGACCATCCCGCACCCGGGACGGTCGCCCATGCAGGGTCAGTCGACCGCCTCCGCCTTGGCCGGTCGCGCCAGGCTCAGCGCGACGGTCGCCGCCAGGATCGCCGCCACCGTGCCCAGCGCCCACGGCACCGGGATCTTGTACACGTCGATCAGCAGCATCTTGGCACCGATGAAGCCCAGCACCACCGCCAGCCCGTACGGCAGCAGGTGGAAACGGTCGGCCATGCCGGCCAGCAGGAAGAACATCGCGCGCAGGCCCAGCACCGCGAACACGTTCGAGGTCAGCACGATGAATGGGTCGGAGGTGATCGCGAAGATCGCCGGGATGCTGTCCACCGCGAAGATCACGTCGGTCACCCCGATCAGCACCAGCACCACGAACAGCGGCGTGAACCAGCGCACCCCGTTCTCGCGCACGCTCAGCGCCGCGCCGCGGTAGCCGTCGGTCAGCTTCAGGTGATTGCGCATCCAGCGCAGCGCGGGGTTCCTCTCCAGGTCCGGTTCCTTGCCGGCGGCGAACCACATCTTGATGCCGGTCAGCAGCAGGAACGCGCCGAACAGGTAGAGCAGCCAGTGGAATTTGGCCAGCAGCGCCGCGCCGACGAAGATCAGGATGCTGCGCAGGACGATCGCGCCGAGGATGCCGATCACCAGCACGCGCTGGCGCTGCTCCTCCGGCACGGCGAAGTAGGTCATCACCATCAGGAACACGAAGATGTTGTCGACCGCCAGCGCCTTCTCGACCAGGTAGCCGGTCAGGAACTCCAGGCCCACGCGGTTGGCTTCCACCAGGCCGGCGGTCTCGTTGACGTACCACCACAGCCCGCCATTGAACGCCATCGCCAGGGCGATCCAGCCCAGGCTCCACCACATCGCTTCCTTGAACGTCACCTTGTGCGCGCCGCCGTGGCGCATCAGCACCAGGTCGACCAGCAGGGCGATCACCACCAGGCCGCCGAAGCCGGCCCACAACCAGGGGTTGCCAATCGTTTCCATCGAGATTCCCGAAAAAAAGTGGAGGACGGCCGCAGGCGCGGACATCTCGGGAACCGGTGAACGGGATCCAGGGACTGCCTTCGCCAATGCGGCGAAGGTCTCGCTCACAGCCCGGTGGGCTGCCGTGGGACCGGAGCACGGATGCTCGAAATGACGGCCTGCACGTTGGGAGCTACTCCCCTTCTGCGGCGAATTGTCCCGCTCGCGTGCGATGCGGTCAACCGCGCGGGTAAAATGCGTTCATGAATGCGCCCAACCCGACCGTACACCTGAAGAACGCCTGGCGTTCCAGCCATCCCTGGATCTTCCAGAAACTGGTCGCCAAGCCCGAGCCCAAGCCCAAGCCCGGCAGCATCGTCGATGTGATCGGGGTAGAGGGCGACTGGATCGGCCGCGGGTTCTACAACGGCCACTCGCGCATCGCCGTGCGCATCCTGGAGACCGACCCGGGCGTGCCGGTCGACGCCGGCTGGTTCTCGCGCAGGATCGCCGACGCCGTGGCCCTGCGCCGTGACGTGCTCAAGCTCGACCAGGTCTCCAACGCCTGGCGCGTGGTCCATGCCGAAGGCGACGGCCTGTCCGGCCTGGTCGTGGATCGCTACGACGACCTGCTGGTGGTCGAGTTCTTCAGCGCCGGCATGTTCCGCCATCGCGAGTGGATCTACGAGGCGCTGAAGGAACAGTTCCCCGGCGCGCGCTTCTACAGCTTCGCCGAGGAGCACGTGCAGAAGCAGGAGAGCTTCGACTTCCGTGGGACCGAACCCCCGGCGCCCGCCATCATCACCGAGCATGGCGTGCGCTTCCGCG
Organism: Lysobacteraceae bacterium; assembly: GCA_004173415.1. Lineage (GTDB taxonomy): Bacteria > Pseudomonadota > Gammaproteobacteria > Xanthomonadales > Xanthomonadaceae > Pseudoxanthomonas_A. Next base: position 2,001 of record SEHC01000057.1, on the reverse strand, counting down.
CCGACCCGGCCGGCGCGCACAAGACCGGCTTCTTCGCCGACCAGCGCGAGAACCGGGAATGGCTGTCGCACCAGGTCGCCGGCAAGCGCGTGCTGGACCTGTGCTGCAACACCGGCGGCTTCGGCGTGTATGCCAAGGTGCGCGGCGCCGCCGAAGTGGTCGGCGTGGACATCGACGAGGACGTGATCTCGATCGCCAAGGGCAACGCCAAGCTCAACGACATCAAACTCAATGATGGCGGGCTCAAGTTCGTCCAGGCCGACATCTTCCCGTGGCTGCGCGACGCGGGCAACGCCAGGGACCTGTACGACGTGGTGATCCTGGATCCGGCCAAGATGACCCGCGACCGCGAGCAGGTGATCGCGGCGCTGAAGAAGTATCTGGACATGAACAAGCTGGCCCTGGGCGTGGTCAAGCCGGGCGGCCTGTTCGCCACGTTCTCCTGCACCGGCCTGGTCAGTGAACAGGAATTCCTGGACATGCTGCGCCGCGCGGCCTATTTCTCCGGTCGCACCATCCAGATCCTGAAGCTCTCCGGCGCCGGCCCCGATCACCCGTTCATGGCCCACGTGCAGGAATCGCGTTACCTCAAGGCAGTGTTCTGCCGGGTGTTCTGAACGGCGGGCGGGTCTTCACCCGCCACCGCGATGCATCGGCTCGCGACGGCAATAAGCGAATGGATCAGGCGTCGCCGCCCTTCGCCAGCAGGCTGTTGCGCCGACCGTAGGCCACGTACGCGACGATGCCCAGCGCGTTCCACAGCAGGAACCAGAGCTGGGTGGTCCGCGGCAGGCTCCAGAACAGGTACAGGCAGCCGAGGATCGCCAGCGGTCCGACCACCCAGGCCAGCGGCGTGCGGAACATGCGCTTGCGTTGCGGCTCGCGCCTGCGCAGGACCAGCAGGCACACCGACACGGCGATGAACGCGGCCAGGGTGCCGGCATTGGCCAGCGCGGCGATCTCGTCCAGCCGCGCCACCCCGGCCAGCGCGGCCACCAGGATCGCGGTGAACAGGGTGGTCGCCACCGGCGTGCCGGTGCGCGGGTTGACCTTGGAAAGGCCGCGCGGCAGCAGGCCGTCGCGCGACATCACGAAGAAGATCCGGCTTTGCCCGTACAGGAAGGCCAGCAGCACGGTCGGCAGGGCGATCACCGCGGCGGCGGCGATGAGCGTGGCCGCGTTGCCCTGGTTGAGTTCGCGCAGGATCAGGGCCAGCGGCTCGGGGCTGTTGCCGAACACCGTGTAGCTGAGCGCGCCGACCGCGGCCAGGGCCACGATGATGTAGATCAGGGTGCAGCCGACCATCGAGCCGACGATGCCGATCGACAGGTCGCGCTCGGGGTTCCTGGTTTCCTCGGCCGCGGTGGAGATCGCATCGAAACCGTAGAAGGCGAAGAAGATGATCGCCGCCGCCGCCATCACCCCGCGCTCGACGCCATCGACGCCCATCGACTTGGCGAAACCGAACGGCATGAACGGGTCCAGCCGGGCCGCGTCGAAATGGGGCAGGGCGATGACCACGAAGATCGCCAGCGCGATCACCTTGACCACCACCAGCACCGCGTTGAGGGTCGCGCTTTCACGGGTGCCGGCCATCAGCATGCCGGCGACGAGGAACACGATGCCCACGGCCGGCAGGTTGAGCACGCCGCCGGCGTGCGGGCCCACGGTCAGGGCCACCGGCAACTCCACGCCCAGCCCCTTGAGGAACCCGACCGCGTAACCGGACCAGCCCACGGCGACGGTACTGACCACCAGCGAATACTCCAGGATCAGGCTCCAGCCGACGATCCAGGCCAGGGTTTCGCCCAGCACGATGTAGCTGTAGGTGTAGGCGCTGCCGGCGGCCGGCATCATCGTGGCCATTTCCGCATAGGCCAGCGCGGCGCAGGCGCAGACGATGCCGGCGATGGCGAAGGACAGCAGCACCGCCGGCCCGGCCAGGTTGGCGCCGACCCCGATCAGGGTGTAGATGCCGGTGCCGACGATGGCGCCGATGCC
>SEHC01000056.1 GCA_004173415.1 Lysobacteraceae bacterium | reverse complement strand
CCATCGAGCCTGCCGGTCCCGTCGCCGGCCTGGAGCTTGCCCAGCAACTCCCGGTACAGGCCGTTCAATGCATGCGCGCCGCTGCTCAGGATGGCCGAGGCGCGCAGGCCCTCGTCGAGGGCGCCGCCGATCCGGTTGCCATTGCGATTGGCGGTTTCCTGCGCGGCCGCGGGCAACAGGTAGGTGCCGCGCTCGCGTTCGCCGTCACGATCGCGCACGTAGCGCTTGACGTCCTTGAGTTCCAGCTCGAGGAATTCGCGCGAGGCGCCCTTCGCAGCCAGCGCCAGCTGCACGGCCTGCTCCTTGCCCAACGCGTCCAGCCCCTTGCCGGAGGCCAGCGCCTCGACCAGCGAATCGGGATCCACCCGCTGCTTGAGGAAGGCCAGGAAGCGTTCGCGCGTCTCCGCATTCTGTCCGAGGCCGTCGAGGATGCGCGTGGCGGTGGACAGGGCGTTGGCCGCATCGGTCGGCATGCCCGCGATCTGCCGCATCACGCCGGTGATCGCCTGTTTGGGCTCCATGCCCACGGCGAAGGGAAAGCGTTCGCGGAACTCGTCCCAGCGCGGCCCCAGCAGCGCTTCGCGCGCCTGCCTGATCAACTGGTAGGCACCGGCGGCGAAGGCGACGATGGCGATGCCGACCGGCGCCACGCCGACCAGGGCCCCGACCAGGCCGGCGTTGCGCGTGCCCAGCATCAGGGCGACGTTGCCGGCGTTGCCGGCAAGCCGGAAGCCGCCATCGAGCAGGTCGAAGGCGGCGCCCACGCGCTGGTCTGCATCCAGCGCCCTGCCGCTGACCGGATCGCGGCCGTTGAACACGCGGCCGGCGTTCTGGCCGAAGGTCCTGGCCTCCATGCCCACCTGCCGGATCGCGGCGTAGCGCTCGAGTATTTTCGCCGCCTCGCGCTCGCGCCCGCTGCGGGTGGCGAATTCCAGCACCGCCGCCAGCGCAACCGCGTCCAGCGGCTTGCCGTCGCGATGGGCGACGGCGCCGGTTTCAATGGCCGCATGGATCGCTTCCAGCGTCTCCAGCACCGCGACGTGGCCGTCCTTGCGCGCCAGCCCCGTGAGTTCGACCAGCGTGCCGGTGACCGGGACGGCGGGCTGCGAGTCGCGCTGCGCCGACCACTGCGTGGCGTAATCCACCAGCGAGTCCTGCAACGCGGCGGGCAGGTCCACCGCATAGCCGTGGAAGGGCGGCGCCCTCGGCCCCTCCGCGCGGGTGTCGCCCGCATGCAGCTTCCAGGCCGGATCCAGACCGGCCAGCGCGCCCGCAGGGCCAGCGAACGAGGCGACGGTCGCCTCCAGCGTGTCCTCATCGACGACCAGGCCATTGCGTTGCAGCGCATCGGCGACGACCGCGCGGAGCACGGTGTCCCGCGCCCACTCGTCGTCGGCAGGCAGCAGGCTGGTGTAGTGGCCGGGGCGGGCGGCGGGCCCGCTGGCGCCCGCGTAGTAGCGCGGGCTATCGGCGGTGATCGCCGGCTGTGGTCGTGCGGCTGCATCCATGGGCCATGACTCCTTGTCGAATGGGAAAGCTCCTGCCGTCCGGGCCGCCGGCTGATCCGCCGCGGCCTGTCCGGATCATGCCCGCGCGCGCGGCAATGGGCAATCGCCCGTCTTCTCCCGCCGACCCTGGCGGCGGCCCTTCCCGGGCGCCGCCGCCGGTCAGCCCGGATGCAACGGGGTCAGCAGGCGCATCCCGCGCCCTACCTGGTACAGCACGCCGGCGACCAGCGCATCGGGACTCTGGCTGGCATCGAGTTCGCCCTTTTCCCAGGGCAGCCGATGCCGGGGACCCGGCACGTAGGTGTTCCATTGGCCGTAGCCGCGCTTCTCTTCTCCCTGGAATTCGTAGTCGACCGGAACGCGCACGAATTCGTCCGTCGCCACCTGGTAGCCGGGCGGGAAGCGGAACCGCCACGCCTTCGCCGCGGTCATCGCGTTCTTGGCGAACAGGCTGCGCAGCTTCCCTGCAGCTTCAGTTCGTAGCGTTCGGCGTCGAACTTCCTGGCCACGATGCGCAGGCTCATCCTGGCCCGCGCCTTCCTGGCCACGCCGTCGACCAGGACCGGCTGGAATTTCCACTGTGACCTGGCCGTGTCGACCAGGCGCAGCACGGGCTCGGGCAGTTTCTCGCGTTCGTCCACTTCCAGCGCGGTCACGCTGCCGTCGGTGGCGATCATCGCCCAGCCGGTGACCAGCATGCTGGACTCGATGGTCTTGCGCACCGCGGCGGGACCGCCGGCCTGGGCCGGCAGGGTGAGCATCAGTCCCATGAATAGTGCCGCGATCTTGCCCATGCCCGTTCCTGCGTTTTCCGGTGCCACAGGTTAGCGCCTGCATGCGACCTGGCGCCATCCGGCGCAATCTGCCCGGCCTGGCTTGGCGACGACGGTTTCCCGAACCAGGCGCCCGCCGCCAAAAAAAAGCCCCGCGATGCGGGGCTCGTTCGCTCAGCAGGCCATCGGCTTCAGCTGCCGCCCAGCGGGGTGAGCAAGGTCAGGCCCGGCGCCTGGCCGAGCAGGTAGGTCCCACCCTCGGCCAGCAGGTCCGGGGAGAATGCCGGGCGTTCGGCTGCGTACGACCACGGCAGCGACTGGCGCGGACCGGGGATGTACATTTCCCACTTGCCGTAGGCGGGGGCAGCCTTGCGGTCGATGACGAAATCGACCGGGACCCGCGCCAGCCAGAACTCGTCGTCCGCCTGCTCGCCTTTCACTGGCGGGTTGTAGCGCCAGTTGCGAACCGCCCTGAGCGTCTCCTCGCCCAGTTGGGCGCGCCACTTGGCCATCTGCTTTTCGGTGCCGAGGGTCCGCAGGTTGACCTGCTCGACGGTCGAGTCGACGACGCGGCCATCCCGCCCGATCTTGACGACCACGTAGACCGAACCAGTGGCGCCGCTGCTCAACACCTCGGTGGGATAACGCGGAGCGGGCGACTTGACCCGGGTGATCGCCTCGCCCTCGGCGGCTGTTTGGCCATGGAAACTGGCGTTGCGGATGGCGAGGGAATACTTGTCCTTGTCCAGCACCCGCGCCACCAGGCGCAGGCTGAAGGGACTGCGCGCGGGCCTGGCCTGGCCATCCACCAGCACCGGCTCGAACTTCCATTCCATGACCTGCTTGCGCACGAAGTCGAGCAGGCTGGCGGGGAACTTCTCCTCCTGCTCGATCAGCAACGAGCTCACGCTGCCATCGGCATGGGTCTCGATGCTGCCCTTCACCAGCAGGCTGGATTCGGCCACTTTCAGCGCTTCCTCGCGACTGAAGGCAGCGGCCTGCAGTGGTACCAGCGCCAACATCAACGCAACGATCCAGGTCTTCATGCAGTCTTCCTTCGGTTTGGCTTGCGTCGGCGGAGTCTGTCTGCGCCGGGGCCTGAAAGCAAATGCCCGGCCCAGGACCCCGCGCCGCTGCCGCGGGCCCGGCGCGGATGTGAAAGCGGCGCCGTCTCCGGCGCCGCTTTCGGGTATCGGCGTCCTGCCGATGCGGACGCGCCGCATCGGCTGCCGGTCAGGGCCGGGCCTGCCCGGTGCCCGGCGCCTCCGGCGAGGCCGCATTGGCCACGGCCGCGGCCGGACCGGACCGCATCATCGGGCTGAAGGAGATCAGCAGCCCGAAGCTCGAGCTCGGATCCTGGTCGGCCGCATGTTCGCGGCGGAACAGCAGCGACAACCTCCAGCTCGGCGCGATGTTCATGTCCACGCCCGCGCCGTAGGTCAATGCGTTGTCGCCGTAGCTGCGCAAGGCCAGACGGTAGTCGCTGGCCACCGGCATCACCACGTAGTTCAGGGCCACGTCGCTGCGGTTCTCGAAGGCATCGCGGTACTCGACCATCCAGTACGGCCGCACCTGGTCGGAAGACTCCGCGAACAGGTAGCTGCCTTCCAGGCCCACGGCCAGGCTGTTGTTCTCGATGGTCTGCTTGCCATAGGCCAGGTCGTAGATGCCCAGGCCGTGCTCGCGGTAGGCATCGAGCCGCGTGCGGTTGGCATCGACCCGGCCGTAGCCGGTCAGGTTCATGCCACCGCGGTTGTGCTCGTAGCCCAGGAAATCGAAGCCTTCGCTGCCGGTGAAGCCGTCACGGTCGCCGAAGGTGATCGCGCCGGCGGTCCACAGGCCCCAGCCCTTGGGCACCGTGATCGCCGGGTCGGCCAACTGCGCGCCGGACACCGACACGCCACCGCTGCCGTTGCTGAGGTTGACGCTGACGCCGTTGTTCAGCGCCTTGCCGCGGCTGTAGCGCTGCTGGCGCAGGCGGTCGCGGATGTTGGACTGCTGGGCCGAGGCGAAGCGCACGCTGGCATCGACCTGGGCCTGCAGCCCGCCCACCACGCCCGGGTCCTGGGTCGGGTCGGGACGTTCCAGCACGGTCAGCGTCGCGCTGACGCTGGCCTGGGTGTAGCTGCCTGCCGCCGCCTGGGTCGCCACCAGCGTGGTCACGCCGTCGCCGACGATCGTCACCTTGCGGCCGGACACGGTTGCCACGGCGGTGTTGGTGCTGCTGAAGGTAAAGCTACCGGCGCTGTCGCTGGTGGGTTCGGGCAGGTCGAAGTCCGGCTCGCCCACGCTCTTCTGGATGTCTTCGATCCAGCTCAATGCCGGGGTCGCGGCGCCGATGACCACCTCCAGCGCCACCTGCGCGGCGGCGTTGTAGTTGGCATCGCCGGCCTGGTTGGCGGTCAGCGTGCAACTGCCGGCCGAGAGCATGGTCACGCTGCTGCCGCTGACCGTGCATACCGCCGGCGAGGTGCTGGCGAACAGCACCGGGCTGGTCGACGCGCCGCCGCTGGCCGACAGCGCGAAGCTGCCATTGACCGCGAACACCGGCGCGGCCGGGTTGGCGATGAAGTTGCTGATCGCCTGCGCCGCAGCGCCAATGGCCACGTCCAGGGTGACCTGGGCGGCGGCGCTGTAGTTGGCGTCACCGGCCTGGTTGGCGGTCAGCGCGCAGTTGCCGGCCGAGAGCATGGTCACGGTGCTGCCGCTGACCGTGCACACCGCCGGCGAAGTACTGGCGAACAGCACCGGGCTGGTCGAAGCACCGGCCGTGGCCGAGAGCGAGAACGTGCCATTCGGGGTGAACACCGGCGCGGCCGGGTTGGCGATGAAGTTGCTGATCGCCTGCGCCGCGGCGCCGATGCCGACCTCCAGGGTGACCTGGGCGGCGGCGCTGTAGTTGGCGTCGCCGGCCTGGTTGGCGGTGAGTGCGCAGGTGCCGGCCGAGAGCATGGTCGCGGTGTTGCCGCTGACCGTGCACACCGCTGGCGAGGTGCTGGCGAACACCACCGGGCTGGTCGAGGCGCCACCGCTGGCCGACAGCGAGAACGTGCCATTCGGGGTGAACACCGGCGCGGCCGGATTGGCCGCGAAGACGGTGATCGCCTGGCCGGCCGCCCCGATCGCGACGCCCAGGCTGAGCTGGGGCGCCGCCGTGTAGTTGGCGTCACCGGCCTGGTCCGCGGTCAGCGCGCAGTTGCCGGCCGACAGCATGGTCACGATGTTGCCGCTGACCGTGCACACCGCCGGCGAGGTGCTGGCGAACAGCACCGGGCTGGTCGAGGCGCCGCCGCTGGCCGACAGCGTGAACGTGCCGTTCGGGGTGAACACCGGCGCGGCCGGATTGGCCGCGAAGGCGGTGATCGCCTGGCCGGCCGCACCGATCGCGACACCCAGGCTGAGCTGGGGCGCCGCCGTGTAGTTGGCGTCGCCGGCCTGGTCGGCGGTGAGCGCGCAGGTGCCGGCCGAGAGCATGGTCACGGTGTTGCCGCTGACCGTGCACACCACCGGCGAGGTGCTGGCGAACAGCACCGGGCTGGTCGAGGCGCCGCCGGTGGCCGACAGCAAGAAGGTCCCGTTCGGGGCGAACACCGGCGCGGCCGGATTGGCCGCGAACGCAGTAATGGCCTGGCTGGCGGCTGCGATGGTGACGGCAAGCGACACTTGCGGGGCCGCATCGTAGTTGGCGTCTGCGGCCTGGTCGGCGGTCAGCGCGCAGGTGCCAGCCGACAACATGGTCACCGTGCTGCCGCTGACCGTGCACACCGCCGGCGAAGTGCTGGCGAACAGCACCGGGCTGGTCGAGGCGCCGCCGCTGGCAGAGAGCGAGAACGTGCCGTTCGGCGCGAACACCGGCGCCGCGGGATTGGCGATGAAATTGTTGATCGCCTGGCTGGCCGTGCCAATGGCCACGTTGAGCGAGACCTGGGCGGCCGCGTTGTAGTTCGCGTCACCGGCCTGGTCGGCGGTCAGCGCGCAGGCGCCGGCCGTGAGCATGGTCACGGTGTTGCCGCTCACCGTGCACACCGCCGGCGAGGCGCTGGCGAACAGCACCGGGCTGGTCGAGGCGCCGCCGCTGGCCGAGAGAGCGAAGGTGCCGTTCGGCGCGAACACCGGCGCGGCCGGACTGGCCGTGAAACCGGTGATGGCCTGGCTGCCCGCACCGATCGATACGTTCAGTGCGACCTGGGCGGCGGCGTTGTAGTTGGCATCGCCGGCCTGGTCGGCGGTCAGCGCGCAGGCGCCGGCCGAGAGCATGGTCACCGTGCTGCCGCTGACCGTGCACACCGCCGGCGAAGTGCTGGCGAAGAGCACCGGGCTGGTCGAGGCGCCGCCGCTGGCAGAGAGCGAGAACGTGCCGTTGGCGACGAACACCGGTGCCGCCGGGCTGGCGCTGAAGCCGGTGATGGCCTGGCTGCCCGCGCCGATGGCGACATTGAGCGATGCCTGCGCGGCGGCGTTGTAGTTCGCATCGCCGGCCTGGTCGGCGGTCAGCGTGCAGGTGCCTGCCGATTGCATGGTCACGGTATTGCCGCTGACCGTGCACACCGCCGGCAAGGCGCTGGCGAACACGACCGGGCTGGTCGAGGCGCCGCCCGTGGCCGATACAGTGAAGGTGCCGTTGGCGACGAACACCGGTGCAGCCGGGCTGGCGGCGAAGCCGGTGATGGCCTGGCTGCCCGCGCCGATGGCGACGTTGAGCGAGACCTGGGCGGCCGCGTTGTAATTCGCATCACCGGCCTGGTCGGCGGTCAGCGCGCAGTTGCCTGCCGATTGCATGGTCACGGTATTGCCGCTCACCGTGCACACCGCCGGCGAGGCGCTGGCGAACACGACCGGGCTGGTCGAGGCGCCGCCCGTGGCCGAGAGCGAGAAGGTGCCGTTCGGAGAGAATACCGGCGCGGCCGGGTTGGCGATGAAGTTGCTGATCGCCTGCGCCGCGGCGCCGATGGTGACGTCCAGGGTGACCTGCGCGGCGGCGCTGTAGTTGGCATCACCGGCCTGGTCGGCGGTCAGCGCGCAATTGCCCGCCGACTGCATGGTCACGATATTGCCGCTGACCGTGCACACCGCCGGCGAGGCGCTGGCGAACAGCACCGGGCTGGTCGAGGCGCCACCGGTGGCCGACACCGCAAACGTCCCACCCGGCGAATACACCGGTGCGGCCGGACTGGCGGCGAAACCGCTGATCGCCTGGCTGCCCGCGCCGATGCTCACCGCGAGCGAGGCGGCCGGGGCCGCCGCGTAATTGGCATTGCCGGCCTGGCTGGCGATCAGCGCGCAATTGCCCGCCGATTGCATGCTCACGGTATTGCCGCTGACCGTGCACACCGCCGGCGAAGTGCTGGCGAACAGCACCGGGTTGCCCGAGGCGCCGCCCGTGGCCGACACCGTGAAAGTCCCGCCCGGCGCGTAGACCGGCGCAGCCGGACTGGCGGCGAAGGCGGTGATGGCCTGGCTGGCCGCGGCCACCACCAGCGTGTAGGCGCGGGTGCCGGCGAAGTTGTTGCTCGACAGCGCCTGCACGGTGAAGTTGAAGGCGCCGGCCGCCGTCGGCGTGCCGGACAACACGCCCGCGCCGGCCAGGGTCAGGCCGGCCGGCAGGGCGCCGGCGGTGATCGAGAAGGCGTAGGGCGCGACCGCGCCATTGGCGCTGCTGGCGGTCAGCGTCTGCGTGTATGCCGCATTGAAAGTGCCGTTGGGCAGCGTGGCCGGACTCACCGTGGTGGTGACCGTCGTGCAGCTGAGCGCGACGTTACCGACGTCCGCGGCAATGGCCGAACCAGCGGAAGGATTGACCGTGCACAGCTGTCCGGCCGGTGCGGACAGCACGCTGACGTTCCAGTTGGCGCCCTGCGGCAGCCGGGTCGGGAAGATGAAGGTGCTCGCCGCCTGGGCGACCACGACCTGCTGGCTGCTGGCCGGATTGGTCGCCGCCAATTGCAGGGTGACCGGACCGGTCTGGCCGCTGGCGGTGCCGCCGACCGCGAATTCGGTCGGAGAGAAACAGATCAGCGCCGCGCCATTGCCGGCCTGTACGCCATTGTTGATGGTTACTGCGGTCAGGCCGGTGGCGCCGGAACTGCCGCCCGCGCCGCCGCCGCCGCCGCCGTTCCAGTTCTGCTGGCAACCGGTCGTACCGACGCCCGCGCCGCCGCCGCCGGCGCCAACCATGGCCCCGCCGCCACCGCCACCGCCGAAACCCGCGCCGGAGAAAGAGCCGGAAAAGTTGAACGAGTCCCCGCCATCACCATTGGCCGCATTGCCGGCAGTGGCCGGGAAACCGCCACAGCCGCCGCCGCCCGCACCGCCGGTGCCGACCGCGCCGCCGCCGCCGCCGAACGGGCCCGGTCCGCCCGGCACGGTGGCACCTGCGCCACCGGAACCGCCGCCGCCCACCCCGCCGGCGCCACCGGCGATCACGTTGCTGGTGCTCCAGCCGGCGTTGCCGCCGCCGCCGCCGCCGCCGGCAATGGCGACCCGGTTGCCGATGCCGGTGCCGCCGATGCGCAGGTCGGTGGCGCCACCGCCGATGCCGTCGGCACCCTGGCCCACGCCTCCGGGATTGATCGCTTGCGAGCCCTGGCCGCCGACCCAGATCGACAAGGTCTCCCCTGGGGTCAACGCCACGTTGCCGCGGACCCGTCCGCCCAGGCCGCCGGTACCACCGGGCGAGTTGGGACTGCCGCCGATGGTGCCGGCGCCGCTGCGGCCCGCGCCGCCCTGGGCGCCGCTCAGGTAGACGGTGGCCGAGTACACGCCAGCGGGCACGGTGATGCTTTGCCCGCCACCGGTGAAACCGAAGGCGGCCGGAGTTTCCCCCACCGCGCAACTCTGGGCCATTGCCGGTGCGGACAGGACCAGTCCGGACAGCAGCGCCAGCTGTGGGATCGTGGAAACACGCAGCAGGCCCGTACCCGCAAGCGCGGTCGGGCGCAGAGCTGCGCACGCGCGCAACGCGAAATTCTTCAACGAATGCATTGATTTCCCCAAATCAAGAAGCGCAACGCACCCCTGCGTCCGCGAAGCCGCCAGCGACAGACCGGGCCGAAGCCTGCAATTCTGTAACGCTGCCTACAGAAACGATAAACGGGTCACATTAATCTGGCAAGCAGGACCATCGACCCCGCCTCCGCGCCGGAGTCATGGCGAGCCGCGTGTGCGATGCGCCGGGTTGCGGCCTGCTACGACCGGGGCGGGGCCGTTGCAGCCCCCGCCCTTCATAATGGCCGCTACGGAGGTGCGCGCATGCACGGTAGTGGTCTGGAACTTGCCCTGGTCTTCCTGCTGGCCGCGGTGCTGGCGGTGCCCTTGTTCAAGCGCTTCGGCCTGGGCGCGGTGCTGGCCTACCTGGTGGCCGGGGTCACCCTGGGACCGGACGGGCTGGGCCTGGTCCGTGACGCGGACCGGATCCTCAATGCCGCAGAGATCGGCGTGGTGATGATGCTGTTCGTGATCGGGCTGGAACTGTCGCCCTCGCGGCTGAAGCTGATGCGCAAGCCGATCTTCGGCGTCGGCGGCTTGCAGGTGCTGCTCAGTACCGCGGTGCTGGGCGGGCTGTTCATGGTCCTGGACCTGCACTGGAAGACCTCGCTGGTGGTCGGCATGGGCCTGGCGCTGTCGTCGACCGCGGTCAGCCTGCAACTGCTTTCCGAGCGCAAGGAACTGGGCAGCGACTACGGGCGGCTGGGCTTCGCGATCCTGCTGTTCCAGGACCTGGCCGCGATCCCGTTGCTGGCCGCGATCCCGCTGCTGGCCGGAGCCAAGAACGAGACCCTGACCTGGACCATGGTGTTCCAGGCGGTGGGCGCGATCGCGATCGTGGTGTTCGGCGGCCGCCTGCTGCTGCGGCAGATGTTCCGGGTGGTGGCTCGCACGCGGATGCCCGAGGTGTTCACCGCCACCGCCCTGCTGGTGGTGCTGGGCAACGCCTGGTTCCTGCAGCTGGCCGGGCTGAGCGCCGGACTCGGCGCGTTCCTGGCCGGGGTGCTGTTGTCGGATTCGGAATTCCGCCACGAGCTGGAATCGCAGATCGAACCGTTCAAGGGCCTGCTGCTGGGCCTGTTCTTCATCGCCGTGGGCATGGACATCGACCTGGACCGGGTGGTCGCCGAGCCCCAGCTCATTGCCGCCGGCGTGGGCGTGCTGCTGACGGTGAAATTCGGCCTGCTGTACCTGCTCGGGCGCTGGCCCGGCCGGCTGCAGGCGCGCTCGGCGCTGATGCTGGCCGGGGTGCTGTGGCTGGGAGGCGAGTTCGCCTTCGTGGTGTTCAGCGAGGCGGTCCGGGTCAAGTTGCTGGAGGACGTGGTCCGCGACCGCCTGGTGGCGATCGTCGGCGTGTCCATGGCCCTGACCCCGTTGCTGCTGATCGCGATGACCGCGCTGATGGCGCGTTCCCGGCCGGCGAAGGCCAAGCCGGCGCAGGCGTTCGACGACCCGGGCGCCGAACCCACCGGTGGCGACGGCCAGCATCCGCAGGTGCTGATCGCCGGCATGGGCCGCTTCGGCCAGATCGTGGCGCGCCTGCTCACCGCCCAGCGCATCCCCTACGTGGCCCTGGAGCACAGTCCCGAACAGGTCGAGGACATGCGCCGTTTCGGCAGCCGCATCTTCTATGGCGATCCGACCCGGCCGGAGCTGCTGCGCGCGGCCGGCGCCCAGCACGTCAAGGCGTTCGTGATCGCGGTCGACGACACCGAAACCAACATCAAGGCCACGCGCCTGATCCGGCGCATGTATCCCAAGGCCATGGTCTTCGCCCGCGCGCGCAACCGCCAGCACGCCTGGCGGCTGATGGACCTGGGCGCCGAAGCCTTCCGCGAGACCTTCGGCTCCAGCCTGCAGATGGGCGAGAAGGTGCTCGAAGCGCTGGGCCTGCCGCCGGAGATGGCCGCCGACCACGCCGCCCGCTTCCGCGAGCACGACGAGAAACTGCTGCGCGCCCAGCACCTGGTCTACGACGACGATGCGGCGGTGGTGCAGACCGCGCGCGATGCACGGGCCGACCTGGCGCGGCTGTTCGAAGCCGACATCAGCGATGTCGATGGAGCCGGGGACGACACGGGCCCGGAGCAGGCCACGCCGCAGCGATAACGCGGCGGTGCATCAGCCGGCAGGCGGCTCCAGTGGCGTAAGCAGGCGAGGGCCGGCGCCGAGCAGTTCCGGTACGCCTTCTTCCCCCGCCCCCACCGCAATGTCCTCCTGCATCCACGGAGCGACGCGTCGCGGACCGGGCAGGTAGTACTCCCATTGGCCATAGCGTGGGAGCATGTCGGCGACATACCTCACCGGCACCCGCACGGTCAGGAACGGCTCTGCGGCAAGCGCGCCGGCCACGGGCAGCTTGAATTTCCAGTGCCGCGCCGCAGCCGCTGCCTGTGCGGCGAATTCGGCCTGCACCTGCGCGACCTGCGCCGGTTCGCCGACGAAATCCAGGTTGACCTGTTCGATCACCAGGTCCTCGACCGCGCCGCGGCGACCGACCTTGAGCACCACATACACCGTGCCTGTGACCTTGGCCAGGCGCGCGACGGCGCGCGGATACTCCGGCCTCCTCAGCCCGCCCCGGACAACGACCTCTTCGCCCGGCCCGCGCTTTCCCCTGATCGTGGCGCCGACCAGCGAGAGTTCGAACAACCCCGCCTCCCGCGGCGCGGCCATCACCCGCACACTGAAAGGCAGGGAAGTCGCTTCACCGGCCGCGGGCGCCTGCACCAGCTTCCACCGCGGAACGTTACGCGCCAGATGACCCAGCACCTCCGGCGGCACCCTGCCGGGCTGGTCGATCGCGTAACCGGTCACCGAACCCTCGGCGTCGATCGCCAGCGTGCCGGTCAGGCGCATGCTGGCCACGACCTGCTTGCGCAGCGCTGCGACTTCGCTGGCCGTGGCCGTGGCCGCCAGCAGGATCATCACGCAGAGCAATGCACCGGACCGGCCGCGTCGCGTCATCGTTGCACCTTGGGTGGAGGACGCCGGACCCGGGCGGGTCGGACGCCGCATGCTATCGCCGCCCCGGCCCTTATGCACGTGGGCCGTCGCCCCTGCCGGCACGGGACGCGGAGGGCGGGTCTCGACCCGCCATTGCCATCGCTCAAGCACCGACGGCAACGAACGCAATCCGCTTCGCCAACTGCCGAGGCGCGATGCCGGCATGGCGATGGTGGGCCGAGGCCCACCCTGCGTTCACCGCGGTTCGCGCAGGAAGCGGGCCATCGAGGCACCAGGCGTGGCCGGGGCGAATTCGGCGGCCACGTCGACGAAACCACGCATCACCGCGACCTCGCGCGGAGTGCGGTTGAGCGCATCGCGCAGGTCCGGGTCGGCGCCGGTGCGCAGCAGGCGCTGGACCACGCGCAGCAGGCCATGCAGGGCCGCCAGGTGCAGCGGGCCAGCAGCAAGGTGTCGAACAGGGCCACCAGCCGCGGCTTGTCGCGGGCGATGAAACCGAACAGCGCGGCGCAATGCAGCGGGCTCAGGCCCTGGCCGTCGCTGGCATGGACATTCGCCCCGGCAGTCAGCAGGCGCGCGGCGATGTCCGGCAGGCCCAGCGCCGAGGCCAGCATCAGCACGGTGACCCCGCCCGGCAGGCGGTGTTCGATCTGGGCGCCGGCCGCCAGCAGGTCGCTGACGATGTCGGCCTGGCGCATGCTGACCGCCGCCGACAGTGGCGTGGCGCCGGTGTTGGCCGCGTGCTGCGGGTCGGCGCCGTGGCCGAGCAACAGGTCGACGGTGGCGCGATGACCGCCACCGGCCGCGCGCAGCAGGGCGGTGCAGCCCTGTGCATCGGGCGAATCGACCGCGAAGCCGAGGTCGAGCAGGCGGCGCACCGCATCGGCGTCGCCGGCCATCGCCGCGGCGGGCAGGTCGGCGGCGCGCAGGGCGCGCCGGGGCAGCGACCAGCCGCGCCAGTCGAGCCAATCGGCCAGGTCGCGACGACCACTGGCCAGGGCCACGCCCAGCGGGGTCTGGCCGTCGGCGGCCCGCGCATGCGGCGAGGCGCCCTGGGCGATCAACTGTTTCAGCAGGCCTTCGCGGCCCAGCGCGGTGGCCAGGTGCAGGGCCGACATGCCGTGTGCGTCGCGCGCTTCACGGTCCACCCCCAGTTCCAGCAGGCGCTGCAGCAGGCGCGACCAGCCCAGGCGCACGGCCAGCGACAGCGCCGGATCGTTGCCGCGCGAGGCGGCGAACGGATCGGCGCCCCGCTCGAGCAGTTGCACGGCGAAGGCCTCGGCCGCCGCCGGCGCGGCACCGCCTTGCGTGCACGCGGCCAGGAATCGGGCCAGGCCACCGGCACCGGCCGGCGACAGTCCACGCTGCAACATCACCTGCAGCGCCGGCAGGCCGTCGATCCCGCGCGCCAGCGCGGCGAATACCGGGGTGTCGCCATGGTTGTCGCGGACTTCCCCATCGGCACCGTGGGCCAGCAGCCAGGCGACCGGCGCGGCGGCCGAGGCGATGTCCGGATCGTGCAGCAGGCTGCCCAGCTCCTGCGCTGAGCACAGCCTGGCCAGCGCCGGCAGGCCTTCGTGGCGGCCGGCCTGCAGGCCGTCGCGGACCAGGCCCAGCGGCGCCCGGTCCGGTGGCGGCAGCTCGTCATCCTGTTCGGCCACCGCGGCCGGCAGCGCATAGTCCGCATCCAGTGCCGACACGATCGCCCAGCGCCCCGCTTCGGCGGCCAGGTCGACCGCGCGGCGGCCGTGGATATCGGCCCGGCCCGGTTCCACGCCCAGCGCCAGCAGGCGCCGGACCAGGGAGGGGGCCACATTCTCGCCGGTGCAGGCCAGCATCAGCGCGTTGCGCGATTCGCCGTCCTGGTCATCGACCCGGGCGCCGGCTTCGGCCAGGTGCTCGAGCGCGGCGAGCTGGCCGCCGCGCGCCGCTTCCAGCCATGGTGTGCGCGCGTCGGCGTCGCGTGCCTTCGCGGCTGTCGACCTTGGCCTTGTGCCGGAGCAGCAGTTGCACGCCGACCGGGTCGTCTTCCTCGGTCGCCGCCGCGGCCAGCAGGACCGGCTGGCCGCCGGCCGGTTCCGGCCGCGCGCCGCGCTCGAGCAGGAACTTGGCCAGGCGCCAGTTGCCGGCAACGCAGGCCACGCCCAGCGGGGTCAGGCCCTCGGCGTTGAGCGCGTCGGTTTCCGCCGCCGCATCGCGCAGCAGCGCGGCCACTCCCGGATCGGAACTGCGCGCGGCATGGTGCAGCGGGGTGTTGCCTTCGGCGTCGGCCACCCGCGGGTCGGCGCCATTGGCCAGCAAGGTGGTGACCGCATCGGGACGCCCATGCCAGCTGTCGCGGGTCGCGGCCAGCAGCGGGGTCATGCCGGCGTGGGCCTGGTTGAGGTCGATGCCATGGGCGATCAGGGTGCGCAGCAGGCGCAGGTCCGGCAGCACCGCGGCAAGGGTCGCCAGGCTGCGCTGGTCGCGCGGATCGCGCGGCAGCGCGCGTGGATCGGCGCCGGAGTCGAGCAGTTCCAGCGCGCGCTCCACGCGTCCGGCGCGGGCGGCGGCGAACAGGGCCGTTTCCAGGTCCTGCGCGGGGGTCTCGGTGCGCGCGGTAGTGCCGGCGGCGGCGGTGACTTCGGCAGCGGCCGGCGGCGGGGCCATGGCCATCACCGGCAGCGCGCCGCGCCGCCGATGCCGATCGCCAGCGCCACCAGCACGGCCACGCCCAGGCCGTGCCAGGCGTGGATGTCGCGTTCGGCCAGGCCACGCCAGTGCGCCGGCAGGCTGCCGCTCTCGCGCTCCAGCCCCTGCCACAGCGGCCAGGTCCGCCATAGGCCGATCAACAGCGCGCCAGCCATCGCACTCAAGCCGAGCGCCGCGGGCAGGCTGCCGCTCTGGCGCAAGGACGCCAACGGCCAGGCCACCAGCAACGCGGCGGCGGCGAAGCCCAGGGACCACAACAGCAACAGCGCCAGCGCATCGTCGCGCCAGCCCGGCACCGTGACCGGCGCGCGGGTTCCCCGCCACCACGACACCGCCAATGCCAATACCGGCTGGGCCAGCACCGCGCCTAGCGCGGCCACCACACCGCCGAAAGCGGTCAGCGCGGCCAGGGCGACGCCCAGGACCACGGCGATCGACACCGCGTGGCGCGCCAGCGAGGTGCTCCTAGCCATCGCGTCCGCCGGCGCCGGCCTGCAGGTCGAAGATCTGCGGCGGGAACTGGATGTGGAAACCCTGGCTGGCCAGGTTGTGGCGAACGCTCTCGGCGTTTTCCCTGGCCAGCTTGCGCTCGGGCGTCAGCGCCACTTCCAGCACGAACACCAGTTCGCCCAGCGGCTCGCGCAGGGTCTGGGGCAGGCGCTGGAAATCATCGCGTTCAGCAAGGTAGACGAAGGTGTCGGCCTTGCGCGTGCTCTTGTAGACGTAGGCTTGCATCCGCGCGTGACGCGTCCTGCGTTGGGGGTGGGGAGGATTGTGGCGGAAAGCCCGGCCCAGTGAAACCCGCGCGGCCGCGCCGCGGGCGCCGCACGCAGGTATTTTCCCGGGGTTTTGGCCGTGCGCGTGCTGCGGCGTGTTCGGCGCCAGCCGACCCGGCGGCCCTGGGTCGCCGGCCATGTTCAGATGGTGCGAATTCCGCGCCCCGGGTCACTGGCTATACTCGCGCCACTTCGATTCAGCGGATCAACGCGTGCAGTCAACGCAACCCGGCTCCATGCCCCCCCTGGCGATACGCGCCTACACCGCCACTACCGCGCTGGGCCGGGGCCGGAAGGCCCAGTCCGAAGCCCTGGAACAACGCCGCAGCGGCCTGCGCCCGAACGATTTCGGCGGCGACGACCGCCTGCCGTGCTGGATCGGCCGGGTCGACGGACTCGAAGAACTCGCGCTGCCGGCAACCCTGGCCGACGCCGACTGCCGCAACAACCGCCTGGCCTGGCTGGCCCTGCAACAGGACGGCATGGCGCAGGCGATCGCCGCGGCCGTCGCCCGCCATGGCGCCAGTCGCGTGGCCGTGGTCATGGGCACGTCCACTTCCAGCATCGGGGCCAGCGAAGAGGCCTACACGCGCCTGGACGGCGAAGGCGACGGACGTCGTTTCCCGCCCGACCTGGACCGCCCGCAGGTGCACACCCCGCATTCGCTGGGCGAGTTCGTGCAGCGCGCCACCGGCCTCGAAGGTCCGTGCGTGACCGTGGCCACGGCCTGCTCCTCCAGCGCCAAGGTGTTCGGCCAGGCCGCGCGCCTGCTCCAGGCCGGGCTGGCCGATGCGGTCCTGGTCGGCGGCGTGGACACGCTGTGCGGCAGCGTGCTGTACGGATTCAACGCCCTGCAGCTGGTGTCGCCGGATCCGTGCCGGCCGTTCGACCGCGCGCGCTGCGGCCTGTCGCTGGGCGAGGCGGGCGGTTATGCGCTGCTCGAACGCGAAGCGGCCGGCGGCGACGCCTTGTGGCTGCTCGGCTACGGTGAATCCAGCGATGCGCACCATATGTCCGCTCCGCACCCCGAAGGCCTGGGCGCGCGCCTGGCCATGCGCGATGCACTGGCCCGGGCCGGCATCGAGGCCGATGCCGTCGACTACCTGAACCTGCATGGCACGGCCACGCCGGCCAACGACAGCATCGAGGCGCGGGCGGTTGCCGCCCTGTTCGGCGAGCGCCTGCATGCCAGTTCGACCAAGGGCTGGACTGGCCATACCCTGGGCGCCGCCGGCATCGTTGAATCGGTGATCGCATTGCTGGCGCTGGAAACCGGGCTGATGCCGGGCATCCTCAACAGCACCGACGCCGATCCCGACTGCGGGCCGCAGATCCGGTTTGAAAACAGCCACCAGCGGACGATCCGCCACGCCATGAACAATTCCTTCGGCTTCGGCGGCAACAACGCCTCGCTGGTCTTCGGTCGCGCATGAACCCACCAGTCCTTTCCGCACACGTCTCCGGCATCGGCTTCTGGACCCGCGGCCTGCCGTCCTGGGAGGCGGCCCGCGCCTACGTCAACGGCGGCGCCTTGTCCGCCGACGCGCCGAACCGGCCTTCGCCGCAACTGCTGGCGGCCAACGAACGCCGGCGTGCACCGGAAACCGTGGCCGTGGCACTGGAGGTGGCGCTGGCCGCCTGCGTGGCGGCGGGGCGCGATCCGGCTTCGCTGTCATCCGTGTTCACCTCGACCCACGGCGACCTGGCGATCACCGATTACATGTGCGAGACGCTGGCCGGCGATCCGCGCAGCATTTCGCCCACCCGCTTCCACAACTCGGTGCACAACGCCGCCGCCGGCTACTGGTCGATCGGCGCCGGAGCGATGACCCCGGCCACCGCGATCAGCGCCGGGCGCCACAGCTTTGCCCAGGGCCTGCTGGAAGCGCTGGCCCAGCTGGCCAGCGGTACCGAAGCGGTGCTGCTGGTGGCCTACGACGGCCACGCCACCGGACCACTGGGCCATGTCTCGCGCAGCGAGGGCCTGCTGGGCGGAGCGCTGGTCCTGGGCCGCGACCCGCTGCCCGGCTCGCCGCGGCTGCAGGCGCGGCTGCTGCCGCAGTCAGGCGCGCCGGCCGGCCGGTCCGCTGGCGCCCTGTCGGCCCTGGTCGCCGGCAATGCGATGTCGCCGATGCTGCCGCTGTTCGAGGCCCTGGCCGGGGCACGCCCTTCGGTTGCGCTCGAGGCCGGGCCCGCCAGTGCGCTGAGCGTGGAGATTTCCCATGACTGAACCGCCACCGCTGCAACGCGACGAGGTCGCGGTCCTGGTGCCGGCGCTGAACGAGGCGCTGCGCATCCGTGAAGTGGTGCTGGGCGCGCTGGAGCATTGCCCGAACGTGATCGTGGTCGATGACGGTTCCAGCGACGGCACCGCCGACTGCATCGCCGACCTGCCGGTGATCCTGCTGCGCCACGAACAGCGCAGGGGCAAGGGCGAGTCGCTGCGCCATGGCTTCCGCGAGGCGCGGCGACGCGGCTTCGCCGGGGTGCTGACCATGGATGGCGACGGCCAGCATTCGGCCGCCGACCTGCCGCGCCTGCTGGACGCGGCCAATCGCCACCCCGGCTGCATCGTGATCGGCGCCCGCCTGCGCAAGCGCGCCTCGCAACCGACCTACCGCCGCCTGGCCAACCAGTTCGGCGACTGGGGCCTGGCCTGGGGCACCGGCTACCAGATCGCCGACAGCCAGAGCGGGCAGCGCTTCTACCCGGCCGAGGTCCTCGCGCTGGAGGATGTGCCCGGCGAAGGCTTCGTGTTCGAGGCCCAGATCGTGATCTCGGCCGCGCGCACCCTGGGCACCCGCTGCGTGTCGGTGCCGATCGAGTCGCGCTATCGCAGCGCCGACAGCGACGAGCAGTTCCGCGCCAGCCATTTCCGGCCGCTCACGGATCTTTACCGGATCACCCGTCATATAGTCCTGCAGGCGGTGGGCCACGGCGGATTGCCGTCGGTGTACCGCCGTATCAAGGCCAATCCCCCGATCATCGATGATCCCAGCGGCGAATTCGCCTCTGGCCCATCGCCCCCAGAACCCAGGAAACCCGCATGAACGCTGCTGCCACCGATGTCGTGATCCTGGGTGGCGGACTGGCCGGGCTCAGCCTGGCGATACAACTGAAGCAGCGCGACCCGGACATCGCCGTGACCGTGCTGGAACGTCGCGCCCACCCCGTGCGCGAGGCCGCCTTCAAGGTCGGCGAGTCCACGGTCGAGATCGGCGCGCACTATTTCGCCGACGTGCTCGGCTTCCGCGAGCACCTGGAGACCGAGCAGATCCGCAAGTTCGGTTTCCGCTTCTTCTTTTCCGAAGGCCAGGACGACATCAGCGCCTGCACCGAGCTGGGCGTGAGCCAGTTGCTGCCGACCCCGTCCTGGCAGCTGGACCGCGGCCGTTTCGAGAATTTCCTGGCCGGGCGCGCCCGGGAACTCGGGGTCGAGCTGCTGGGCCAGGCGGTGGTCCGCGACGTCGACCTGGGACGCGACCCGGCGCCGCACCTGGTCCACTTCGACCATGACGGCCAACGCCACCAGCGGGCCGCCCGCTGGGTGGTGGATGCGGCCGGCCGGGCCGGGCTGATCAAGCGCAAGCTGGGGCTGGCCCAGGCCAACGACCACGATGCCAATGCGGTCTGGTGGCGGGTGGACGGCCACGTCGACCCGAACCAGTGGGGCGACGACCCGCAGTGGCTGCAGCGCTGCACGCCGCCGGACCGCTGGCGCTCGACCAACCACATGTGCGGGCCGGGCTA
>SEHC01000481.1 GCA_004173415.1 Lysobacteraceae bacterium | reverse complement strand
CACCTGGCCGCCTTCGACCCGCGCCCGGCGGTGGTGTTCTGCACCGCCTACGACGAGCACGCGCTGTCCGCGTTCGAGGCGGCGGCCATCGACTACCTGATGAAACCGGTGCGTGCCGAGCGCCTGGCCTCGGCGCTGGAGCGGGCCCGCACCTTCGTCGCCGGGCGCGAGAACCCGGTCCCGTCCGCGCCCAGCCAGCAACCGCGCAGCCACCTGTGCGCGCGCTTGCGCGGCAGCCTGCGCCTGATCCCGATCGAGGACGTGCACTACCTGCAGGCCGAGGAAAAGTACGTGGTCGTGCACCATGCGCGCGGCGAAGACCTGATCGAGGAATCGCTGAAATCGCTGGAAGACGAGTTCGGCCCGCGCTTCGTGCGCATCCACCGCAACTGCCTGGTGGCCCGCCACGAGATCGTCGAGCTCAAGCGCAATGGCGACGGCCGCGTGCATGCGGTCCTGCGCCATGGCAAGGAACCGCTGGAAGTCAGCCGGCGCTGCGTGGCCGGGCTGCGCGACACGGTCAAGAGCCTCTGAGCCAGGCCCGCGTGCGCCGGCGGGCGACGCGCGTATGGGCAGGCCGCGGCACGGCCTTCATAATGGGTGCATGAAGCAGATCCGCATCGCCACCCGCAAGAGCCCGCTCGCGCTGTGGCAGACCGAACACGTGGCCGCGCGCCTGCGCGCGGCGCATCCCGGACTGGAGGTCTCGCTGGTGCCGATGAGCACGCGCGGCGACGACGTGCTGGACCGTTCGCTGGCCGCGATCGGCGGCAAGGGCCTGTTCCTGAAGGAGCTGGAGCTGGCGATGCTGCGCGGCGAGGCCGATTGCGCGGTGCACTCGCTCAAGGACGTGCCGATGGAACTGGACGGCCCGTTCGTCCTGCCGGCGATCCTGGAGCGCGAGGATCCGGCCGACGCCTTCATCTCCAACCGGCATCCGTCGTTGCCAGCGCTGCCGCAGGGTGCCCGGGTCGGCACCTCTTCGCTGCGGCGCCAGGCGCAATTGCGCGCGCTGCGCCCGGACCTGCAGCTGCTGGACCTGCGCGGCAACGTCAACACCCGCCTGGGCAAGCTGGATGCAGGCGAATACGACGCCATCGTGCTGGCCTGCGCGGGCCTGCTGCGGCTGGGTTTCTCCTCGCGCATCGGCCAGCGGCTGGCGGCGCCGGAGTGGCTGCCGGCGCCCGCGCAAGGCGCCATCGCGGTCGAATGCAGGCAGCAGGACGACGAGGCCCAGGCCCTGTTCGCCGTGCTCGACCACGCGCCTACCCGCACCTGCGTGGAGGCCGAGCGGGCCATGAACCGGGCCCTGCATGGAAGTTGCCACGTGCCGGTGGCGGCCTACGCCCGCCTGCAGGACGGGCAGCTTCAGCTGGACGGCCTGGTCGGATCGGCCAGCGATGGGCGCATGCTGCGGGCCAGTGCCGAAGGCGCTGCCGCAGCAGGCGATGCGCTGGGCCAGCGGCTCGCTGGCGAACTGCTGGCGATGGGCGCCGGTGAATTCCTGTAGCCGGCACGGGCGCCGGCTTCGACCGCCGCCTTACTTGAAGCGATAGACCACGTTCATCGTGGTCAGCGTGTCGGTCTTCTTCTCCTGCGCGTTGACCTCGCTGTTGCGGCGCGCCTGCAGCCCCGCCTTCAGCGCGAGGTGCGAATTCATCGCCACCGAGACACCCAGGTCGTTCTGGGCGAAGGTGTTGTAGACGCCGGATTCCACCAGCAGCCGGTTCTCCAGCTCTGTGTTCTCGGTGAGGCCGAACTTCAGGCCGATGAAACCACGGCCGATCAATCCCGATTCGGTGCGTCCTTCCTCGACATTCTGCGCACGGCGCAGGCCGGGGCCGACCTGCAGGTCCAGCTGGGTGCGTCCGCCGTCCATGATCCGGGCGCCGTAGCCGACGCTGGCGGTCTGCTGCCAGCG
>SEHC01000480.1 GCA_004173415.1 Lysobacteraceae bacterium | reverse complement strand
AAGATGGCGTGGACTATCGTGGTCACGGTGCTGGTCACCGTGTTGTGCGTGGTGCTGGCGATGAACTTCGCCACCCCCGAGAAGAAGCTGGAGCAGTTGCCGGCGCACCTCTACAAGATCTCCGATCCCGGCTTCCGCCGCGAGATGTCGGTGATGCTGGGCCCGGCGATCGTGCCGGGCAACAAGGTCACCGCCCTGCAGGACGGCGACCAGATCTTCCCGGCGATGCTGGAGGCGATCCGCGGGGCGAAGACCTCGATCTGCTTCGAGACCTACATCTACTGGTCGGGCGAAGTGGGCAAGCAATTCAGCCAGGCCCTGGCCGAACGCGCCCGCGCCGGAATCCCGGTCAACGTGGTGGTCGACTGGGCCGGCAGCATCAAGATGGACAAGGACCTGCTGGACGAGATGCGCACTGCCGGAGTCCGCGTCTACCACTACCGTCCGCTGCACTGGTATTCGCTGGGCCGGATCAACAACCGCACCCACCGCAAGCTGCTGGTGGTGGACGGAAGCATCGGCTTCACCGGCGGGGTCGGCATCGCCGACCAGTGGTCCGGCCATGCCCAGGACCCGGAACACTGGCGCGATTCGCACTTCCGCGTCGACGGGCCGGCGGTGGCGCAGATGCAGGCGGCCTTCAACGACAACTGGATCAAGACCACCGGCCAGGTGCTCAACGGCCCCGCCTACTTCCCGGCCCTGCAGCGGCAGGGCGACGTCGACTCGCACCTGTTCATCGCCTCGCCCGCCGGCGGCAGCGAGAGCATGCACCTGATGTACCTGATGGCGATCGCCGCGGCCTCGTCCAGCATCGACCTGGCCGCCTCGTATTTCGTCCCCGACGACCTGATCGTGCAGGCGCTGCTGGCCGCGCGCCGGCGCGGCGTCCAGGTCCGCATCCTGCTGCCGGGGCCGAACATCGACTCCGACGCGGTGCGCCTGGCCTCGCGGGCCGGCTGGGAGCTGCTGCTGCAGTCGGGCATGCAGATAAGCGAGTACCAGCCCACCATGCTGCATACCAAGATGCTGATCGTCGACCGCGAACTGGTGTCGGTCGGATCCACCAACTTCGACATACGCTCGTTCCGGCTCAACGACGAGGCCAGCCTCAACCTCTACGACCGCGCCTTCGCCGAGGAGATGACCGCGGTGTTCGAAGCCGACCTGGAGCACTCCCAGCCCTACACGCTGGATCGCTGGCGCCAGCGTCCATTAAAGGAGAAACTGATCGAGAGGTTCGTCCTCCCCCTCAAGTCGCAACTGTGAGCAACGAATGCCGCCGCGCCCGTTAGGTATTTCCCTGCATTCGAGCCTGTTCGCCGCCGCCGTCGCTGTCGCCGCCGCTCCGCCGGTGATGGCGCAAACCGTGGCCGACCCGGCCACCCCGGAAGCCTGCGTGGCGATCGAGGCTGATGTCGCCCGGCTGGCCTGTTATGACGCTGCGCTCGGCCGGATGGCGAAGGACGTGCGGGCCGCCGACGCGGCGGCGGCGCAGGCCGGGCAACAGGCCAGGCAGGAAGCACTGGCCAGGACCCCCGCCGAGGATGCGCCGATCAAGGAGCGCGCCCGGCACCGGCTCGGCTCGCTGTTCCGCCACGATGATTCCTACGCCGATGCGCTGGCCAATGCGGGCAAGGGTTCGCTGCTGGACAGTCGCTGGGAACTGGCCAGGGACTCCAAGCTCGGCGTGTTCCAGATGCGGGCCTACAAGCCGGTCTACCTGATGCCGGCCTTCTGGACCAGCGACATCAACCAGACCCCTTCCTCGCCCAACCCCGACAACACCGTGGCCGAGCCGCAGGACTTGACCAGCGTCGAAACCAAGTTCCAGCTGAGCTTCAAGACCAAGTTCGCCGAGAACCTGTTCGGCGACAACGGCGACCTGTGGGGCGCCTATACCCAGAGCTCGCGCTGGCAGGTCTACAACGGCGAGCA
>SEHC01000055.1 GCA_004173415.1 Lysobacteraceae bacterium | reverse complement strand
ATCGGCCGGCCTTCGCCACGGCCGCCGGCGGCCAGGTTGCCGCGGAATTCGTCGCCTTGCGGGATCCGCGCCAGCACGTAGTCCACCGGTTCGCCGTCGACCAGCAGCACGCGCTTGTCGCCTTCCCTGATCCCGGGGATGAAGCGCTGGGCCAGGGTAAGGTTGCCGTCCCCGACCAGGGTTTCCAGGATCACGTTGAGATTGGGATCGCCGGCGCGGGCGCGGAAGATCGAACGCCCGCCCATGCCGTCCAGCAGCTTGAGCACGGCGTCGCCGTGTTCGGCGACGAAGGCCTTAAGTTCCGCGGCATCGCGGCTGACCAGGGTGGGCGGGCAGCATTGCGGGAACAGCATCGCAGCCAGCTTCTCGTTGTAGTCGCGCAGGCCCTGCGGGTCGTTGACCACCAGCGCACCGGCAGCCTGGGCGATGCTGAGGATATGGGTGTCGTACAGGAACTGGTCGTCGAATGGCGGATCCTTGCGCATCAGCACCACCTGGCCCGGGCCGAAGGCCAGCGGCGCGGTTTCCCCCAGGGTGAACGTGTCCTTGGCGATCTTGATGGACCCGATGGGGTCCATGACCACGACGACATCGAGGGGCATGGGGCAATCCGGAGGGATTTCTGGGGCAGAATGGTAGCAGGCGCAAAAGTGCGACGAAGTTCTCATCGCGGCGTTCAGCTTGAGGTTGGGTCAAAGCGCAACTTGACAGTCCCCGCCGGTGCTGGGATATAAGGTGCTTCGCAGCGGAGCCGATTAAGAAGCGCCGCGCTTGGGGAAATACGGTAATGACAGAGCATGACAACCCGGCCGGGGGATTCAACGGCCTCCGGGTGATGGTGATTGACGATTCGAAAACCATACGTCGCACCGCTGAAACGCTGCTCAAGCGGGAAGGCTGCGAAGTGGTCACCGCCACCGACGGCTTCGAGGCGTTGGCCAAGATCGCCGACCAGCAGCCGCAGATCATCTTCGTCGACATCATGATGCCGCGGCTGGATGGCTATCAGACCTGCGCGCTGATCAAGAACAACCAGGTATTCAAGAGCACGCCGGTGATCATGCTGTCCTCCAAGGACGGCCTGTTCGACAAGGCGCGCGGCCGCATCGTCGGCTCCGAGCAGTACCTGACCAAGCCTTTCACCCGCGAAGAGCTCCTCGACGCGATCCGCACCCATGTCGGCTGACGGGAAGGGGAAGACGCCATGAGCCGCACTCCCTTCGATATCCTGGCTGAATACGAACGACGCAGCCTCGGCCATGCCGTGGCCCTGCCGGCGCGCGAAGCCGTCGCCGAGCAGTGGCGCGGCGTCGGCTACCGGATCGGCCAGCGCCGCCTGGTGTCCGGGTTCGAGGACGTGGTGGAAATCGTGCCGCTGCCGCCGACCACGCCGGTGCCGGGCGCGCAACCGTGGTTGCTGGGCATCGGCAACCTGCGCGGCAACCTGTTCCCGGTGATCGACCTCAAGCATTTCCTCGAAGGCGAGCGCACCGTGCTGCAGGAAGGCCAGCGCGTGCTGGTGGTGCGCCAGGCCGGCGGCGACGTGGCCCTGACCATCGACGAACTGTATGGCCAGCGCAGCTTCACCGAAGACCAGAAGATCGATCCGGGTACGCTGGCCGAGGGCCGGTACGCGCATTTCGTTGGCAATGCATTTCGTGGCGACGAGCATGACTGGGGAGTCTTCGCATTGTCGTTGCTGGCGCGTACACCGGAGTTCCGCCAGGCCGCGCTGTAGGGCGGGCTGGATCCAGGGGCCGCCGGACGCGGCCCGCGACGCCACCAGGGAAGGCGGCAATCCGGTTCCGCGCCCAGATGCGGAGCCGGCGGCAAGGGCCCGTAGGGAACGGGTCGCGTATCGGTCGGGGTCCGCCGCAGGTGGGGCGCCGGCCAGGTTTGAATCACTGCTGCACTTTGTCCAAATTCCAGGGGTTGAATGATGAGCACTGCACCGGATTCTCCCAAAGCCAGCAAGCTGGGCAGCTTGGGAAGCAGCTTCTGGCTGATCCTGCTGGCACTGTCGGTGATCCTATTCGGCGCCAACACCGGCGTGGCCACTTACGAAGGCAGCCGGCTTTCCGGCGCCGGCACCGGCGCAGCCGACCTGCAGGTGCTCTCGCAGCAGCTCGCCAACCAGGGCCGTGAAGCGGTCGAAGGCGATGCCGAGGCGTTCAAGTCGTTCAAGGCCACCAAGTCGCAGATCGACTCGACCATCGGCACGCTGAAGAGCCGCTTCGGCGCCGAGGGCGCGGTCGCCGGCTCGCTGCAGCGCCTCGACGCCACCTGGGCGCCGCTCGGCAAGAGCGCCGAGCAGCTGATCAGCAGCGAACCGGCGGTGCTGGCGCTCGCCGGCAACGCCAACCGCTTCAGCACCCAGGTGCCGCAGCTGCAGGCGCAGCTCAACGAAGTGGTGCGCGCGATGTCGGGCAGCGGCGCGCAGTCCTCGCAGATCTACAACGCCCTGCAGCAGGTCGTGGTCGCCGGCACCATGGCGCGACGGGTCACCGAAATGCGCGCCGGCGGCAGTGGCGCCTCGATGGCCGGCGACGCGCTGACCCGCGACGCGGTGGTCTTCGGCCAGGTGCTCGAAGGCCTGCGCAACGGCAACGAATCGCTGGGCATCGCCCCGCTGCGCAACGCCGGCGCGCTGTCGGCGCTGCAGCAGTCGCAGACCCTGTGGACGGCCATGAAGAAGGACCTGGACGCCATCACCGGCAGCTCCAAGAACCTGTTCGCCGCGCAGTCGGCGGCCGCGGCCATCACCAACGGCTCGGGCCAGATGCTCGACGACAGCAAGAAGCTGTTCGACGCATTCTCGGCCTTCGGCTCGGTGCGCGACACGCGCTGGTTCCCCAACTTCTGGATCTCGGTGATCTCCGGCGCGACCCTGCTGGTCTCGATCATCGGCCTGCTCTACAGCCTGTACCGCAGCCGCCAGCGCGAGCAGGAAAGCCGCTACCAGACCCAGGTCGAATACAACAGCCGCAACCAGCAGGCGATCATGCGGCTGCTGGACGAAATCAGCTCGCTGGGTGAAGGCGACCTGACGGTGAAGGCCACGGTCACCGAGGACATGACCGGCGCGATCGCCGACGCGATCAACTACGCGGTCGACGAACTGCGCCACCTGGTCACCACCATCAACGACACCACCGTGCAGGTGGCCGCGTCGACCCAGGAAACCCAGGCGACCGCGCTGCAGCTGGCCGAAGCGGCCGGGCACCAGTCCGACCAGATCAACAACGCCTCCGAGCGGATCAACGAGATCGCGGTCAGCATCGACCAGGTCTCGCGCAATTCGACCGAATCGGCCGAGGTGGCGCAGCGCTCGGTGCAGATCGCCACCGAGGGCGCCGGCGTGGTCCGCGAGACGATCCGCGGCATGGACCAGATCCGCGACCAGATCCAGGAGACCTCCAAGCGCATCAAGCGCCTGGGCGAATCCTCGCAGGAGATCGGCTCGGTGGTCGAACTGATCAACGACATTTCCGAACAGACCAACATCCTGGCCTTGAACGCCGCGGTGCAGGCGGCTTCGGCCGGTGAAGCGGGTCGCGGTTTCGCGGTCGTGGCCGACGAAGTGCAGCGCCTGGCCGAACGCACGTCCGGCGCCACGCGGCGCATCGAATCGCTGGTCCAGACCATCCAGGCCGATACCAACGAAGCGGTCAGCTCGATGGAACAGACCACTTCGGAAGTGGTTTCGGGCGCGCGCCTGGCCGAGGACGCGGGTACCGCGCTGGGCGAGATCGAGCGCGTCTCCAGCGATCTCAACGAACTCATCAAGAGCATCTCGGGCGCCGCCCAGAAGCAGTCGACGGCGGCCACCGACATCACCCAGACCATGGGCGTGATCCGGCAGATCACCTCGCAGACCTCGCTGGGCGCAGGCCAGACGGCCGAATCGATCGGCCACCTGACCGAGCTGACGGCCGAACTGCGCCGCTCGGTCGCCGACTTCAAGTTGCCCGATTGACGGCAGGACGAATACGAATGGAAGTCAGGAATTCCCGGGCATCACAGCCGCGCGCCGCGAATGCGCCGGCGGCAGGAGCGGGTCGATGAGCGCGCTACGCGAAGCGATGAGCCACGCGGTGCTGGGCTGGGTCAAGCCCGAGCTCGACGAGACCCTGCGCCTGGCGCGGGCCGAAGTCGAGATATTCGCCGAGGAGCCGGGCGATGCCACGCGCATGCATTTCTGCGCCGGCTACCTGCACCAGGTGCAGGGCACCCTGCGCATGGTCGAGCTCTACGCCCCGGCGATGGTCGCCGAGGAACTGGAACTGCTGGCGCGCGCGCTGCAGGAAAACACCGTTGCCGACCGCGATGAAGCCTGCGGCGCGCTGATGCGCGGCACCGTGCTGCTGCCCGATTACCTCGAGCGGCTGCAGGACGGCCACCGCGACATCCCGATCGTGCTGTTGCCGCTGCTCAACGACATCCGCGCCGCGCGCGGCGCCCCCGGTCTCAACGAAAGCGTGCTGTTCGCGCCGGACCTGGAACAGCCGCTGCCGCAGGAAGTGCCGTTGCCGGAAGTGCTTTCCTGGCAGGTACGCCAGTCGCGCGTGGGCCAGGCCCAGGACCAGCTGGACGCGGCCCTGGCCGAATGGCCGGAATCCGGCGCGCCCGCCGACGCAGGCGGGTTGACCACGGCGGTCGGCAGGTTGCTGGAAAGCGTCGAGCACATCGCCACGCGGCGCATGCTCTGGGTTGCCTCGTCGGTCGCCGAAGCGCTGCGCGACGGAGC
This sequence comes from Lysobacteraceae bacterium, assembly GCA_004173415.1. Classification (GTDB taxonomy): domain Bacteria; phylum Pseudomonadota; class Gammaproteobacteria; order Xanthomonadales; family Xanthomonadaceae; genus Pseudoxanthomonas_A. Next base: position 4,842 of record SEHC01000055.1, on the reverse strand, counting down.
GCTGGAGTCTTCGCAGGCCCTGCGCCAGGCCTATGCCGGGGTCAGCCGCGCGGTGCGCGCCTCGCAGCAGGAAGCGGTTGGCGGCATGTCCGCGCCGAGCCAGGAACCGACCCGGCAACTGCTGTACCTGGTGGCCCACTCCGCGGCCCGGCACCCGGCCCTGGACCAGCTGCGCGTGGCTTTCGCGCTGGACGCCGAATCGCCCACCGAGGCCGAGCTCGACCATGCCCGCGGCAGCATCAGCGGCCGCAACCGGGCATTGCTGGATACGGTCGGCGCCGCGGTCAAGGAAGAACTGCTGCGCATCAAGGATGCGCTGGACCTGCATTTGCGCACCGGCGCCGACGTGTCGGCGCTGCAGACCCAGGCCGCCGAGCTGGGCAACGTCGCCGACACCCTCGGCATGATGGGCCTGGGCGTGGCCCGCGGCGTGGTCGTGCAACAGCGCGATTCGCTGCGTGAAATGATCCAGGGAACCCGCGCCGCGGACGAAGGCGCGCTGCTCGACATCGCCGGCGCGCTGCTCTACGTCGATGCGTCGCTGGACGACCAGGTCGCGCGGCTCGGCCAGGCCGGCACCGCCGACGAACCGGCCAGCTCCGAATCCCAGCGCACCCTGGAAGTGCTGGCCCTGGAGGCGATGCACAACTTCAGCGCAGCGCGCGAAGGCTTCGTGGCCTTCATCGAAACCAACTGGGACCATGCCGAACTGGCCCAGGTGCCGCGCCTGCTGTCGGAGGTGGCCGGTGCGCTGCAGATGCTGGAGCTGCCCGAGCCGGCCGAGTACCTGCTGGGTGTCCGCCAGTACGTGGCGGTCGAACTGATCGGCAAGCGCCGGGTGCCAGGCGGGCAACAGCTCGATACCCTGGCCGATGCGCTGGCCAGCCTCGAGTACTACCTGGAGGCATTGCGCGAGCGTCGCCCCAATCGCGACGACATCCTCGACATCACCCGCAGCAGCCTGGAGAAGCTGCGCTACTGGCCGCTGCCGGCCAACGAACCCGAATTCATCGAGCCAGCGGGGATCGCTGCCGCCGCGTTCGAAGTCCCCGCCGTGGCGATGGCGGACATCGAGGCAACCCCGGCGCCCGCAACGGAGCCAGCGGCCCAGGCCGGGGTCGTCGACGAGGCAAGCGACGCAATGAGCACCGAGGCTGGCGCCGATTCGGCTGCCCTCGCGGGCCTCCCGGAATCCGGCCTTGAAGAAGGCGAGCCCGTCGAAGCAAACGTCGAGGCGATCGAAGCCGAAGCGACCGACGCCGGCGCCACATCGATCGAAGTCGGATCCATCGAAGCGTCCTCCGTCGAAGCCGAAGCGCCGGCCGATGCCGCCGCGCTCGAGGCCGCGGAAGTCGAGCAGGCGATGCGCGCGATCGAGGCCGAAGCCGTCGCCGCGTCCCTCGCCCAAGCCCAGCAGGTCGCCGCCAGTGCCGCTGCCGCCGCGCCGGAGCTGGGTGGTTTCGACATGGGCGGGAACGACATCGATGACGACATCCGCGAGGTGTTCCTCGAGGAATTCGACGAAGAGATCGTCAACCTGGGCCAGCTGCTGCCGGCCTGGAAAGCGGCAACGGACAACAACGAGCGGCTGCGCTCGATCCGCCGCGTCTTCCACACGCTGAAGGGCAGCGGCCGCCTGGTCGGCGCCACCCTGCTGGGTGAGTTCAGCTGGAAAGTGGAGAACATGCTCAACCGCGTGCTCGACGGGTCGCGCCCGCCTTCGGAGGCGGTGATCGCGGTGCTCGACCACGCCACCCAGGCCTTGCCGCAATTGAACGCCGCCCTGCGCGGCCAGGGCACGGTGACCGCCGACCTGGCTGGCTTGCAGGAACTGAGCGATCGCGTGGCCGCGGGCGAGGAGGTGTTCTACACCGCCCCGTCGCAACTGGCCGCCAGCGCCGCCGCCGACGAGGCCGAGGACGAGGCGCCTGCAACGGGCCATGTGTTCGCCCCGGAGACCGAAGGCACCCCGGTGTCGGTCGATGCACTGTTGCGCGAGATCCTGGAAACCGAAGTCAACGCCCACCTCGAAACCGTCGATCGCTGGCTGGCCACTTCGCAGCCGCAACCGGCCAAGGCCGATGAGGCGCTGCTGCGCGCGTTCCATACCATGAACGGCGCTTTCGCGATGGCCGACGTGCCCGAGATCACCGAGGTCACCGGCGCCGCCGAGCAGTACATCAAGCGCGCCTGGGCCACCGCAACCGTGCCTTCGGCCGAGGGCGTCAGCGCGCTGGCCGACAGCGCCCATGCGATCCGCCGTACGGTCGCTGCACTGCAGGCGCCGGCGCCGCGGATCCCCGCGTTCGGCGCATTGGCCGCGCAACTGGCATCGTTGCGTGACAGCCTGCCGGAAGGCCGGCTCACTCCGGTCATCGTCAACGATTCGGCCCAGCACACGTATGCCGAGACCCTGCCGGGCATTGAACCGCCGGTATCGCCGGCCGAGTTCGAACTCACCGCTGTCCACGACCTGTCGGCCTATCTTGGCCATGAAAGCGACGGGGCCGATGCGGACACCGGCGCCGCCACCGTGGCGGGCGATCAGGTTGCGCACGTCGCCATGGAGCAGGCGCCGCTCGACGAACAGGCCGCCGCCCCGGCTGCAGTCACCTACTTCGACGTCGAACTCACCTATACGCCGGTGGCCGATCCGGAGGGGGCCGGATTGCCCGTCGCCGGAGACGAGCCGGCCGCTGCAGCGGAGACTGCATCCGCATCGGCACCTGCCGACGACCTGCAGGCGGTGGACGAAGCGGGTGTTCGCGCAGCCGAATTCGACTGGCAGCTGGAGCCAGTCGTCGATGCCGCTGCGATCGAGCCTTCGCTTGCGATCGAACCGGGCACCGACCGGGCCATGGCGGAAGAGCTGCTGGTCGAAGCGGAGGCCGACGCGGCTGATGCAGGTGACGTAGGTGCCGACGCGGTCCTGATCGAGGAATACGCGGCCAATGAACCCCTTGCCGACGAGCTGGCGGCTGACGAGGCCACCCTCGACGAAGTAGTGACCGCTGAAGTTGCGGCCGAAGAGATCGCGGCCGAAGAAATCGCGGCCGAAGAGATCGCGGCCGAAGAGATCGCGGCCGAAGAGATCACGGCCGAAGAGGTCACGGCCGAAGAGATCACGGCCGAAGAGATCACGGCCGAAGAGATCACGGCCGAAGAGATCACGGCCGAAGAGATCACGGCTGAAGAGATCACGGCCGAAGAGATCACGGCCGAAGAGATCGCGGCCGAAGAGATCGCGGCCGATGAGATCGCGGCCGAAGAGATTGCAGCCGAAGAGATTGCAGCCGAAGAGATTGCGCTGGAAGAGGCTGCGGACGCATCCGCTATCGAGGCTGCCGGTGCGCAAGTTGCGGCCGAAGCCGAAGCCGAAGCCGTTGCGAAAATTGATCACGTCGAACCCCCGAGCGACGTCGTGCCGGAAGCAGCGGCAGAGGAAACACAGGGGGATGCGACAGATGAGCCCGATGACGCTGGCGTCGAAGCACATGAGGGCGGCGAACATTCGCCGTCGCTCGAAGAGGAAGCCGAACAGGAGCCGACGGACATGGTGAACGACACGACGGCGGCGCTTGCCGACGACGCGCTGGACTTCACCGAGCTGGATCGCGACCTGGTGGACATCTTCGTCGAGGAAGGCAACGACCTGCTCGACCATTCGGACGGCCTGCTGGCCAGGCTGCGCGAAACGCCCGAGGACCGCACCCTGGTCACCGGCCTGCAGCGCGACCTGCACACCATCAAGGGTGGCGCGCGCATGGCGGGGATCAATGCCATCGGCGACCTCGGGCATGCGATCGAATCGCTGCTCGAGCAGGTGGCTGCCCAGCGCATGGACTTGGATGGCGACAGCGTGCGCCTGCTGGAACGTGGCTTCGACGGTCTGCACGGCCTGGTGGCCAGGGTCGGCGCGCACCGCAAGGCACCGATGCCGGTCGAACTCATCGCCGAATTCGAGAACCGCGCCCACCCGCAGGCCGCCGCGTCCGCCGCGGCCGCTGCCGTGGCGGGCGAACCGGCGAAGATCGCGCCGGTCCTGGCGCCGCTGTCGGCGCCGCTGGAAACCGTGTTCGCGGGCGACGAGGAGAACGTGCCCAACGCGGCCCAGGAACAGGTCCGGGTACGCGCCGACCTGCTCGACCGCCTGGTCAACCATGCCGGTGAAGTGGCGATCTACCGCTCGCGCCTGGAGCAGCAGCTGGGCGCGTTCCGCGGCGCCATGTCCGAGCTGGACCGCACCAACACCCGTCTGCACGACCAGCTGCGCCGCCTGGACCTGGAGACCGAGGCGCAGATCGTGGCCCGCTACCAGCGCGAGCACGACAAGCGCGACCCGACCTTCGACCCGCTCGAGCTCGACCGCTTCTCCACCCTGCAGCAGCTCAGCCGCGGCCTGGCCGAATCGGCAGCCGACTTGACCGGCCTGCAGTCGGTGCTCGACGACCTGGCGCGCCAGTACGACAGCCTGCTGCAGCAACAGTCGCGGGTCAGCTCGGAGTTGCAGGACGGGCTGATGCGCGCGCGCATGGTCCCGTTCGATGGCCTGGTCCCACGCCTGCGCCGGGTACTGCGCCAGGCCGCCAGCGATACCGGCAAGCAGGTCCGGTTGCAGCTCGATGGCGCCCATGGCGAACTCGACCGCAACGTGCTCGAACGCATGACCGCGCCGCTGGAACACCTGCTGCGCAACGCCGTCGCCCATGGCCTGGAATCGCCGAAGAAGCGGCGCAAGCAGCACAAGCCGGAAGAAGGCACCGTGCAGATCGCGCTGCGCCGCGAAGGCGCGGAAATGGTCTTCCAGGTCTCCGACGATGGCTCCGGCATCGACCATGCGGC
>SEHC01000054.1 GCA_004173415.1 Lysobacteraceae bacterium | reverse complement strand
GCCGCCAGCATGAAGATGTACAAGGCCACGAAACCGTCGCTCATCCACGCTCTCCCGGGGCACTGCGCCCTTTCCGGCATCATAACCGGGCCTGAATCCATTGCCAGCGAGGTCAACCGGTCCGCACATGCGGCGTTTCCTGCCTGCCCCCGCCAGAGGACACCGCCATGCGCCGACATTGGATGCTGCTTTCCCTGATCCTGCTTGGAGTTTCAGCCACCGCTTCGGCGCGGGATCACGGCGATCGCGTGGATCGCCGCCTGGACCTCAGGGGCGACCGCATCGAGCGACGCCTCGACCAACGCGGCGACCGCATCGAAGCCCGGTACGACCATCGCGCGGCCGTCGCCGCCAGCCACGGGCACGGGTACCTGGCCCATGGGCTGGAGGCGCGCGGCGACCGCATCGACCGCCGCCTCGATCGACAGGGCCGCCTGGCCGACCGCGCCCTTGACCGACGCGGCGACCGTTTCGACCGCCGCTGGGACCGCAGGCACTAAGCTGTGCTGGTGAGCGCAGACATCACGCAACCGGGCCAGGCCGTGGCCGGGCCGACGCCACCGGCGACCCTGGAACTGTTCCTGGCCGGGGTCGGTACGCGCGCGTTCCGCTTCGCCGAGGCCGGCTTGCGCAATCGCGAGGACGCGCTTGATGCGGTGCAGGACGCGATGATGAAGATGCTCGGTTATAGCGGCCGGCCCGCGCAGGAGTGGACTCCGCTGTTCTGGAGCATCCTGAGGCGCAAGATCGTCGACCAGCAACGACGCGGAAATTTCAGGTTGCGCCTGTTCGCGCCCGCCAGCGAGCGCAGCGAGGACAGCCTGATCGACTGGGCCGACCAGGCCCCCGGACCGTCCCGGTCCCATGACCAGCGCGAAGCCTATGCCAGGCTGGTCGGGGCCTTGCGCAAGCTGCCTGCCCGGCAACGCGAAGCCTTCACCCTGCGCGTCCTGGAGGAACTGGACGTGGCCGACACGGCCCGGGCCATGGGCTGCTCGGAAGGCTCGGTAAAGACCCATCTGTCGCGCGCGCGCGACGCACTGCAAAAGCAACTGGAGGATTTCCGATGAACCCGGGGATCGGCAACGACACGCAACAATTCGACCGGCATCTGCATGAGTTGCATGCCGCGGCGCTCGACCAAGTCTCACCGGCCACCCTGGCCCGCCTTCGCGCTGCGCGGCATGGCCTGGAGCAGTCGCCGAAGCGCGGCCATGGCTGGCGCTGGGCTGCGGCGACCGCATTCTCGGCGGTGCTCGCAGTGGCGATCGGCGTGCGATTCCTGCCCGGGACCGCTCCCACCGCGATGACGCCTGCGCCGCTGGCGGCCGGCGCCGGCGCCGGCGCAGAAGGCGAGTACCCCGACAGCCTCTCGACCCTGGACGAAAACCCCGACCTTTACCTGTGGCTGGCTTCTTCGGAAGCAGAGCCGCTGGCCATGGAGTAAGCACATGAAGAACCTGAGAACCGCCGCCGGCGTGCTCCTGCTGGGCCTGATGGCGACCGGCAGCACGCTCGCCCAATCCGATCCAGCGCCGCCGCCGGCCTGGGAGCAACTCAGCGCGCAACAGCGGGAGATGCTGATCGCACCGGTGCGCGAGCGTTGGAACAGCGATCCGGCGCAGCGCCAGCGCATGCTCGAGCATGCGCAGCGCTGGCAGGACATGTCGCCCGAACAGCGCAAGCTGGCGCGCAAGGGCATGCGCCGCTTCGAGGGCATGAACCCGCAGCAGCGCCACGAGGCCCGTGCGCTGTTCGAACACATGGTCAAGCTGAGCCCGGAGCAGCGCAAGCAACTGCGCGCGGAATGGAAACGCATGAGTCCGGAACAGCGGCGGGCCTGGGTCGAAGCCAACCCACCGCCGGACCGGCCGCGGACCCATTCGAAGTAAGGCGCCGCTGCGCAGACGATCGCCTGCGCGGAGGTTGGCGATACGCGCGGGTCTACTCTGCAGCAGCGGCCGGTTCGGGCCAGCGGGTCCTGGCCAGCAGTTCGTCGTTCCAGTCGCAGTCGATCGTGCCCTGCTTCACGAACAGCGCCACGAAGTTGAATACGTTGCGCGCATACATCTCGCTGGCATGCACCGCGCCCATGCTGGCCAGGTTGAGCGGCCCGGCCACGGTGACCCCGTCGTGGACGATCGTTTCGCCAGGCCGCGTTGCCTCGCAGTTGCCGCCGGTTTCCGCAGCCAGGTCGACGATCACGCTGCCCGGCTTCATCGCCTGGACCATCGCCATGGTGATGATCTTCGGCGCCGGGCGCCCGGGCACCGCAGCGGTGCAGACCACCACGTCGATGCCCTTCAGGTGCTCGGCCAACCGGCGCTGCTGCTCTGCGCGCTCCTCGTCGGTGAGCTGGCGCGCATAGCCGCCTTCGCCCGCGGCGCTGACTCCCAGGTCGAGGAACTTGCCGCCCAGTGATTCGATCTGCTCGCGGGTCTCCGGCCGCACGTCGAAGCCTTCCACCTGCGCGCCCAGGCGCTTGGTGGTCGCGATGGCCTGCAGGCCGGCCACGCCGGCGCCGACGATCAGCACCTTGGACGGTCGGATGGTGCCGGCGGCGGTGGTCAGCATGGGGAAGAAGCGCGGCGCCAGCTGCGCGGCGATCAGCACCGCCTTGTAGCCGGCCATGCCGGCCTGCGAACTGAGCACATCCATGGACTGCGCGCGCGTGGTCCGCGGCAGTTTCTCCAGCGGGAAGGCGAGGATCCCGCGCGACCTGATCGCCTCGCCACGGGCCGCGTCGGCTTCGGGCTGCAGCATGCCCACCAGGGTCGCGCCCTGCTTCAACTGCCCGATCGCGGCGGACTCCGGAGCCTGCACGCAGAGCACCACGTCCGCCTGGGCGGGGGTGTCGACCGTGGCCAATCCCGCGCCGGCATCCACATATGCCTGGTCGACGAATCCGGCATCCAGTCCCGCACCGCTTTCGACCTTGACGCTGGCGCCCGCGGCAACGAGCTTCTTCACCGTTTCGGGGGTTGCGGCGACGCGGCGCTCGCCCGGCGCCGTTTCCCTCAACACCAGCACTTCGATCGCCATGTTCCCCTCGCTGTCGGATTCCGGACTGCCGATGCTAGCAAAGCACGGCCGGCAGGGTCGCCCCGCTCATTGGAGGCGGCCCGGCGCTCGTTGGGCGCGACCTTCCGGCCGAAGGATCCGGGCTTGCGTTCCAGTGCCTGGCGTCCCTCGCAGGGGCTGCACGAAGCGGTGCGGCCGCCACTCCGGCTGGCCGTATGCCGCCGGGGGAAGCTCTGGATCAGGCGCCGAGCGCTGACTTTTCCGGATCCAGCCTCTCGATCACGCCCTGCATGGCGCTGTCGAAGGCGTCCTCGTCCTGGTGGGTGCGCAGGCGGCCCATCCGCACCATGACCGCCAGTTCCTCGGGAGAAGCCACGCAGAAGCGCACACCGCGGCGGTTGACGAACAGCAGCCGCGACGAAATCGGGCTGACCCAGGACAGCTTGCCTGGCTGCACCTTGTTGTCCTTGTCGATGAAGTCCAGCCAGGTGCCGATGGGCAGGGCGCGGAAATGCTCGGCATCGGTGCTGTCGAAATCCAGCGTATCGGTGCCGCCGACCAGGTGGATCGGGGTGGAGTCGTCGTCCGGCGACCGGGGCAGCACCACCTGCGGCAATTCGGGCAGCGATTTCTCCAGGTCCGGGCGCGACGCGGCCACGGCCTGCAAGGTGTCGTGCAGGGCATCGACCGCCGAGCTGGCCGCATCGGGGTTCATGCCGACGCTGGCAAACACCTTCTGCAGCGACGGACGCCATGTCTGCAACCAGGGCTTGCCGATGATCTGGCGCTGGGCCTCGGCGAGTTCTTCCATCACCCCATCGGCCAGGGCCAGCGCATCGCGCAGCCCTTCGCTGTCCTCGCCCTCGCGCAGCACGGTCATGGTGACGTGGTGGGCCCAGGGCTGGCGCATGAAATCATCGATCGCCTGCGGCACCTGGCGGCCATCCAGGCGCGCGGCCAGCTCGATGGCCATGCGCGTACGCGCCGTCTCCAGGCGTTCCTGGCCGCTCTGGATCTCGGCGGCGCGGCGTTCGGCGATCTCGATACGGCGCTTGTGCTGGTTGAGGAAGTCGCGGAACTCCTCCTCCAGGGTGAGGAACACGGCGAGGTTTTCGTTGAACTCGGCGGTCAGGCGGTCGACCACTTCCTCGACCTTGGCCATCAGCGTGCGTTCCGCCGCGCTTTCGCCGTTGTTGCCTTCGCAGGCCTCGGCCAGCACGTTGAGCAGGCGGCGGGCCGGATGGGTCTTCTGCACGAACATGCGCCGGTCCAGCAGGGCGACCTTGACGAAAGGCACCACCAGGCGGCCGATCAGTTCACGCGGGCGCCCTTCCAGGTCGCGCTCGTCGAGCATCACGTCGAACAGCATGCCGACCAGGTCGATGGCGTCCTCGTCGACCGGGGCCAGCCGGGCGGTCGACGGGTCCACGCCGAGCCGGGTGGCACCGCTGAGGACTTCGCTTTTCAGGCGCTGGGCCAGCGACTCGCCGGTATCGCCGATCGCCGCCCGCAAGGTCGGGCTGGGGGTGCTTTGCAACAGCGACAGTACCGACAGCATCTCGCGCTGAGACAGCGCGCGATTGTCGGCGGCGGAGGCATGCGCGGACTCCGGCGCCTCGCGACCGCGTGATTCCTGCAGCAGGTGGTGCAGCGCCTCGAGCAGCACGCCCTGCGCGCCCCCCGCGTAACCCGGAAGACCGTCGCCAAAACCGCCCTGGCCCATCGAGGCCTGCATGCCGCCCTTCATCCCGGCCATGCGGTGGGTGAAGCGTGCGGCCCAGGCCGGGGCGCTGGCTTCCTCGTCCTCGGCCATCGATTCATGGCTGACCGGCATCCTCGCGGGAGGCCTGGCGGGCGAACGCACCGCCGGCATTTCCGGCATCACCCCGGATTCGACCAGACGCTGGTCCAGCGCCTCGTACAGGCGGCCGATACCGGGCACCAGGTCGCGTTCGCACAGCTTGATCACCACCAGGCGCACTTCGGGCGACAGCTCGCAGGTGGCGAAGGCTTCATGGATGGCCACGCCGATGTGTTCGGGACCGACCGGGTTGTGGTCGTTGTCCAGCAGAAGGTTGCCGGCGATCAGGCCCAGCCGCCGGTCCAGCCTGACCAGCACCGGCTTGCAATCGCGCAGGATCACGCTGGCGAGATTGCGCACCGCCAGCCGCGATTCCAGCTCCTGCTCGGATACCAGGCTCAGCGCGGTGGTGGGTTCGGCGAGGGCATGCTCGGCCGACAGCGGTTCTCCGCTTTCCAGCGACTTCCAGCTGCGGTCCAGGTGGCTGCGGAAGCGGCGGCTGATCTCGTCGCGCCGACGCCGCAGTTCGCGCATCGCGTCCAGGAACGCCAACTGCGAATTGCCGGCGCGCTCGGCCCGATCGAACAGCGCGTCGTCGAAACGGCCTAGGGCCACGGCGAAGGTTTCGCCCAGGGGCGGCACCACGATTTCCCGCGCCAGCTCCAGCAGTCGCGGGTCGCGTCCATGGCGTTCGGCATTGTGGATGCTGTTGGACATGCGCAAGGTTCCCCGCCCTGGCGGGCGAATTGCAAGAGGAAAAAGCGGTCCCGTTTCCGCCCCGACAGCTTAGTGAATAGAGGGCGCCGGCAACCGTGACCCGTTCGCCACTTCGGCGCTGCGCGGCACCGGGGGGCGACGGCCGCGCCTGTTTTTTGCATTGGTAGGTCGTCGCGCCGCCACCGCGGGAGAGAAAACAGGGCGGGTTACACTAGCCGGCGCATCCCGCGGCATCGCCGATTTTCCGCCACGGACCGCCACGATCGGGTCACTGCGACGGCCTCGAGCGGCCCGCCACCGACTGGACGATGAAAAGCTAATGAGCAGCAATCCCATGCTGGAAGCCCTGAAGGCGCGACGTTCGGTCCCGTCGCGGCAACTCGCCACGCCCGGCCCCGACCACGCCACCTTGATGCGCATGTTGGAGTGCGCGGTCCGGGTACCCGACCACGGCAAGCTGGTGCCCTTCCGTTTCCTGCGCATCCAGGGCGACGCGCGCCATGCCCTGGGCGAGATCCTGGCCAGGCGCGCGCTGCAACGCGACCCGCAGGCGGCCGACGCGGCACTGGCGAAGGACCGCGCACGTTTTTCGCACGCCCCGCTGGTGGTCACGGTCGTGGCCCGGCTCGCCGCCGGCCACAAGGTGCCCGAGCAGGAACAATTGCTGACCGCCGGCTGCGTCTGCTTCGCCCTGCTGCAGGCCGCGCAGGGGTTCGGTTTCGGAGCCCAGTGGCTGACCGGATGGGCTGCCTACGACTCCGTCGTGCATGAGGCGCTGGGCCTGGCCAAGGACGAACGGGTCGCCGGCTTCATCCATATCGGGACGGCAAAGCTGGAGGCGCCCGAACGCGAGCGCCCCGAGGTGGCTGACCTGCTCGCCGAATGGCAAGCCCATGCCTGAGCCCGGCCTGCCCGCGCCCTCGCCACCGCTGTACCTGGTGGACGCCAGCCTGTACGTGTTCCGGGCCTGGCACTCGATGCCCGACCAGTTCCATGACGCCGATGGCTGGCCGACCAACGCGGTGCACGGTTTCGCCCGCTTCCTGCTGGAACTGCTGGAGCAGGAGCGGCCGGCGCACATCGCCATCGCCTTCGACGAAGCACTGGACAGCTGCTTCCGCAACCGCCTCTACCCGGCCTACAAGGCCAACCGGGACCCGGCCCCGGAGGAGCTCAAGCGCCAGTTCACCCACTGCAAGGCGCTGTGCGCGGCGATGGGACTAAGCGTGCTGGCGCACGGGGAATACGAGGCCGACGACCTGATCGGCAGCGCCCTGCACCAGGCCCGGCCGAGCGGTTTCCGCGGGGTGATCGTCTCGGCCGACAAGGACATGTCGCAACTTCTGTGGGAAAACGACCAACAATGGGACTTCGCCCGCGGCCAGCGCTGGGGCATGGCCGGGGTCAAGGCGCGCCACGGCGTCGAGGCCGCACAGATTGCCGACTACCTGGCCCTGACCGGCGATGCGGTCGACAACATTCCCGGCGTGACCGGGATCGGGGCCAAGTCTGCGGCGATCCTGCTGGCCCATTTCGGCAGCCTCGATGTCCTGCTCACGCGCATCGACGAGGTCGCCTTCCTGCGCATGCGTGGCGCCGCGCAGATGGCCTCGCGCCTGCGCGAGCAGCGCGAGCACGCCCTGTTGTGGCGGCAACTGGCGACCATCGCCCTGGACGCGCCGCTGGGCGGGGTCGAACCCGGCTTCGTCCGCGCCGCGCCGGACGCCGGAATGCTCTCGGCGCTGGCCGAATCCCTGCGCTTCGGGCCGATGACGCGGCGCCGCCTGATGCAGGCCGCGGGCCTGGAAACCGGACCGGCCGGGCCTTGATCCTCTCAGCCGGACCCTTGGCTGGCGCGAAGCTGCGCGCACCGCGTCCGGCAGGCGACTTTCCGATTCCATTTCTTTTACCTGGCAGGCAGGCATGACCGACAAGACCGCAGAAGCAAAGATCGTGTACGAGGGCCGTTACCTGCGCATGCTCGAGCGCGGCACCTGGGAATACGTGGAGAGGACCCACCCCGGTGGCCTGGCCGCGATCATCATCGCGGTGACCCCTGAGGACAAGGTGTTGTTCGTCGAACAGTTCCGCGCGCCCCTGCAGGCGGCGACCATCGAGATGCCGGCCGGGCTGGTCGGCGACATCCATGCCGGCGAATCGATCGAGGCCTCGGCGATCCGCGAGCTGGAGGAGGAAACCGGCTGGACCGCGGCCCATGCGGAAGTGCTGATGACCGGCCCGACCTCCTCGGGCATGGCCAGCGAAAAGATCGCCTTCGTCCGTGCGGTCGGCCTGACCCGGGTCGGCGATGGCGGCGGCGATGGCGACGAGGACATCACCGTGCATGAAATCCCGCGCACCCGCGCGGCCGCCTGGCTGGTGGAGAAGATGGCCGCCGGCTACGAACTGGACGCCAAGCTGTGGGCGGGGCTGTGGATGATCGACCACCACCTGGACGGCACCGCGCGTGGATGACGGCGCCCGCCTGCTGCGCCCGGGCGACCCGCCGGCCTTCAGCGTGCACCAGGCCGACGGCGCCTCGCCCTTCGTCCTGGTCGCCGACCATGCCGGCCAGCGGATCCCTTCTCGGCTCGGCGACCTCGGCTTGCCCCGGGACGAGCTCGACCGCCATATCGGCTGGGACATCGGCATCGCAGGCCTCACCAGCAAGCTGTCACACCGGCTCGGCGCCTTCGCCATCCTGCAGACCTATTCGCGCCTGGTGATCGACTGCAACCGGCCGCTGCAGGCGGCCGGTTCGATCGTCGAGTCCAGCGATGGCACCGAGGTACCAGGCAACGCCGGTCTCGGCGACGAGGAGCGGGCCTGCCGCGCGCGCGAGATCTTCGCCCCCTACCACGCGCGCATCGCCCGCGAACTGGACCGGCGCAGCGCCGGCGCGGAGGCGCCGGTGCTGGTCGCCATGCACAGCTTCACCCCGGTTTTCGGCGGCCTCGCCCGGCCGTGGCAGGCCGGCGTGCTCTACCAGCGCGACGCGCGGCTGGCGCATGCGCTGCGCCACGCGCTGATGCAGGAAGGCCTGGTGGTCGGCGACAACCAGCCCTACGCGGTCAGCGATGCCACCGATTACGCGATCCCGGTGCATGCGGAACGGCGCGGCCTGCTGCATGTCGAGCTCGAGATCCGCCAAGACCTGATCGGCGATGAAGCCGGCCAGCAGGAATGGGCCGACCGCCTGGCCAGGATCCTGCCGGGCCTGCTGCCGGCACTTCGCGACCATGCACGATCACCCCGGGGATGTCGGCGATGCGGTGCGCGTCGCGCAGCAGCTGGTCCTCCACTTCGAAGAAGCCGCCGTTGACGAAGTAATGGTTCTCGATGCGCGCGAAGGCCAGCGCGAAAGCGGCATCCTCGTGGCCGCTGACGAAATCCTGGTCCACCCGCAGGAAGCTGGTCGCGCCTTCCCACACGCTCCAGGCGCGCGCGGCGGCCAGGCGGGTCGCCTGGTCGTCGCTGGTCAGGCGCCGGTGGAAAGAGGAAATCAGGTCGTGACGCTCGACTGCGGGGATCGGTTCCAGGTAGTGCTCCCACGCATCGGGGAACAGGCGCGAGCAGCCTTCCTGGTAGAACCATTCCAGCTCCCAGCGACGCAGCATGAAGATGCCGCGCAGGACCAGCTCGGTCACCCGCTGCGGGTGCTTCTGCGCGTAGGCCAGGGCCAGGGTCGAACCCCAGCTGCCGCCGAACACCTGCCAGCGCTCGATACCCAGTTTCTCGCGGAGCCGTTCGATATCGGCGACCAGGTGCCAGGTGGTGTTGTCGACCAGGTCGGCATGCGGGGTGGACAGGCCCGCGCCGCGCTGGTCGAACGTGCAGGCTGTGGCGATCGTCGACGCGCAAGGTGCCGCTGTCGAAGGGTTCGATTTCGGGATGAAGCTGGCGCATGTCGGCGGCCCGCTGTAAGGGGCGGAAAGTCTAGCGCAGCGCTCGGCGGCGTCGGTTAGGGAAACCAGCGCCCCAGCGTCACCCGCTCGCGCGACTCCAGGTCGCGTTCGCTGGCCACTTCACTGAAACCGGCCTGGACCAGCAACGCGCGCACCGCCGCCGCCTGCTCCCAGCCATGCTCCAGCAGCAGCCAGCCGCCCGCATGCAAGTGCGCGCCGGCCCCGGCCACGATCTGGCGGATCGCATCCAGTCCATCGATTCCCGAGGACAACGCCGACGCGGGTTCGAAACGCAGGTCGCCTTCCTCCAGGTGGCGGTCGCCCTCGGCGATGTACGGCGGATTGCTGGCGACCAGGTCGAATTGCTGTCCGCCCAGCGGCTCCCACCAGTTGCCGTGGCCGAACTGGACATTGCCGATCGCATGCGCGGCCGCATTGGCGGTCGCCACGGCCAGCGCCTCCATGCTGGCGTCGGTGGCGACGATCTGCACCAGCGGCCGCTCCCGCGCTATCGCCAGGGCGATCGCGCCGCTGCCGGTACCCAGGTCGGCGACGCGTTGCGGCGCCGGCGCCAGCGGCAGCCGCGCCAGCGCCAGTTCCACCAGCAGCTCGGTTTCCGGCCGCGGGATCAGTGTTGCCGGGGTGACGCGCAGCTCCAGTGACCAGAAACCGCGGCTGCCGGTCAGGTAGGCGACCGGTTGGCCGCCCAGCCGAGCCAGCACCAGGCTCTCGAAACGCCGGGCGAGTTCGGGTGTGACCGGTTCATCGCCGTGCGCGTACAGCCAGGAAGCCGGCCTGCCCAGCGCATGGGCCAGCAAAGGTTTTGCATCTGCGGGGTCGATGCGCTCGCAGGCCTGCCGCAGAAGGGCATCGGAATTCAGGGGGTTGAGACTCGGGACAGGGTGGTTTTCCATCCCCGGCATCGTAGCTGCTGGCGACTCGGCGGCCTCCTGTCGCCTGCGGATTGGCCCGAACACAGCCTTCAGAAACCCATTGATAGATTACAGCTATTAACATGATGTTATTAATCGATTTGCTATATCTATCGACCCTGCCTATTATTCGCGGGTCGCATCAATCACCCATCACCCAACCCGAGGATCCTCGATGTCTCTGATCAACACCCAAGTGAAGCCCTTCACCGCCAATGCCTTCCACAACGGCAAGTTCGTCCAGGTTTCCGACACCGACCTGAAAGGCAACTGGTCCGTG
>SEHC01000053.1 GCA_004173415.1 Lysobacteraceae bacterium | reverse complement strand
GGGTCGTTGCCCAGGTTGCCCACCAGGATCACTTTGTTGATGCCGCGTGCCATATCGTCTTCCGTCGGGTGATGCCCGCCGAGTGCGGGCGCAGTCCAGTGAAGTATACCCGGGGGGTCGCGGGTCATCGGCAAATGCCGCGCCGTCGTGTCGGATTAACGCCGTCGTCCCTTATAATTCAGCCACTTCCCGCATGCGACCCACATGACCGACGCCGAAACCCTCCGCCCTGCCCTGTCGCTTGCCCAGGTCCAGGCCCTGGCTTCGGCCGACATGGCCGCCGTCGATGCGCTGATCCGCCACCGGCTCGCTTCGGACGTCGTCCTGATCAACCAGATCGCCGACCACATCATCTCCGCCGGCGGCAAGCGGCTGCGGCCGATGCTGGTGGTCCTGGCGGGCCGCGCGACCGGCGCGGCGCAGGCCGATCACCACCAGCTGGCCGCGATCATCGAGTTCATCCACACCTCCACCCTGCTGCACGACGACGTGGTCGACGAATCCGACCTGCGCCGCGGCCGCAGCACGGCCAATGCCCTGTGGGGCAACGCGGCCAGCGTGCTGGTCGGCGACTTCCTCTACTCGCGCAGTTTCCAGCTGATGGTGGAACTGGAGCGCATGCAGGTGATGCGACTGTTGGCCGATGCCACCAACCGCATCGCCGAGGGCGAAGTGCTGCAGTTGCTGCACGTGCACAACCCGGACACCGACGAAGCAGCATACCTGCGCGTGATCGAGCGCAAGACCGCGGTGCTGTTCGCCGCCGGCACCGAGCTGGGCGCGATCGCGTCGGGCGCTGATGCCTCGACGCAGCGCAAGCTGCGCGATTACGGCATGAACCTGGGTTACGCCTTCCAGATCGCCGACGACGTGCTGGATTACACCGCCGACGCGGCCGACCTCGGCAAGAACCTGGGCGACGACCTGTCCGAAGGCAAGGCGACCCTGCCGCTGATCCATGCCATCGCCCACTCCGACGCGGCCACCCGGGAGCGCCTGCGCGAGGTCGTGCAGAACGGCGACGGCATGGCGATGCCTGAAGTGCTGGCCGCCATCCGCGCGACCGGCGGGCTGGAATACAGCAGGCAGCGGGCGTCGGAATACGCCGCAGCCGCCGAGGACGCGCTGGAGGGGCTGCCGGAGAACGAAGCGATGGCCGCGCTGCGCGGCCTGGCACGCTACGCGGTGAGCCGCAACCACTGACGCGCCGGCCAGGCCGGCGACCGACCCGGCCTGCATCGACGCGCGACTGCCCGACTCTCAGTTCGCGAAAACCTCGCCGAGGAAGTCGTCCAGCATCCGGTAAGCCCGCTTGGCCGCGCGCTCGTTGTAGACGCAACCCGGCGGGCTGTTGGCGGTCTCCAGCGCGAAGCAATGCACTGCGCCGCTGAAGTTCACGAACTGCCAGTCGGCGCCGGCATCGTTCATTTCCTTCTCGAATGCGGCGATGTGCGGGGCCGTGCCGCGGTCGTCGGCGCCGTTGAGGATCAGGATCGGCGACTTCACCGAGCCCTTGGTGGCCGGCAGGCTGGTGTCCAGCCCGCCATGGAAGCTGGCCACGCCGTCGATATCGGCGCCGCTGCGCGCCAGTTCCAGCGCCGATGAGCCTCCGAAGCAGTAACCGATCGCCGCGATCCGGTCCGCATCCAGCGGGACTTTCCCGGCCTTGCCGCGCAGTGTTTGCAGGGCCATGGCCATGCGCGCGCGCATGGCCGGGCGATCGGCATACAGTTTCTTGACCTGGGCCACGGCCTGCTCCGGATCCTTCGGCCGCACGCCCTTGCCGTACATGTCGACCACCAGCACGACGTAACGGTCGCCGGCCAGCTGCCTGGCCTTTTCCAGCGCGGCCGGAGTCACCCCCAGCCAGTCCGGCACCATCAGCAGCCCCGGACGCTGGCCCTTGCCGGCCTCGTCGTAGACCAGGAAACCGCTGAAGGTCTGCTTGCCGACTTTCCACTCGGTCGGCGTGGCCACCGGGGCCGCATTCGACGGGGCCGTCCAGCAGCAGGCCAGCAACAGCCAGAGCAGGGGAATCTTGCGCATGTCGCACTCCTTGAAGTTGGAGAACCGGCAGCCGGAAGATCGCCGATCCTGCGTTGCAGCGGCGCGAAGGAGTCCTGCCGCTAGTGGATGCCGATGCCGGGGATGGCGGAGATCAGGTCGGGATCGAATCCTGCCAGCGCGGCGAAATGCCGTCCGCGGGCCACGTAGTCCCGATATGCCCCGAAGCTGGGCGCGCCCGGGGAAAGCAGGACCACGCCTGCCCCGCCAAGCAACCGCCGCGCCGCCTGCATCGCGGAGGCAAGATCGTCGGCCTCGGCCAGGGCAAACCGGCCAGCACCTGCCAGCGGCGCCAGCAGCTCGTGGATGCGGGGCCCGTTGGCGCCCGTGGTGACGATCGCCGTGGGCGCATCGTGACCCATCGCCCCGGCGAATCCGGCCCAGTCCACGCCGCGGTCATGCCCGCCCACCAGCACCGCGACCGGCTGGCCGCGGAAACATTCCAGCGCCGCCAGCGTCGCGTGCGGGGTGGTGCTGATGGAATCGTTGATCCAGGCGAGGCCATCGCGCGTGCCCAGCGCCTGCAGCCGGTTGGGCAAGGGCCGGAAACTTTCGGCGTTGGCCGCGAACGCCCGCGCATCCAGGCCCAGCGCCTCCAGCGTGGCCAGCACCGCGCACAGGTTGCCGCGGTTGTGGCGGCCCGGCAGTGGCGTGCGCAGGGCGTCAAACACGAATTCGTCGCCGCGGTAGACCTGGTCTTCGCGCAGGTGCCATCCACCGGGATGGTTGAACCAGTGCACTTGGCTGTCGGCAAGTTGCAGGGCGGCAAGACGCGGGTCGGCGGCATTCAGCACCGCCACGCGAGGCCGCGCATCCAGCAGCAAGGCCAGCTTGTCGCGGACGTAGCGCGCTTCGCTGCCATGCCAGTCCAGGTGCTCCGGGAACAGGTTGAGCATCACCGCGACCTCGGGGCGCACCTGGGCGGCGGCCACGTCCAGGGTCTGGTAGCTGGACAGTTCGATCGCCCAGTATTCGGGTGCGGGCACCGGGTCCAGCAGCTCCAGCAACGGCAGGCCGATGTTGCCGGCCAGCGCGGTGCGGTGGCCACCAGCCCGCAGCAGGTGCGCCAGCAATGCGGTGGTGGTGCTCTTGCCCTTGGTCCCGGTGACGCAGATCGTGTTGCGCGCATGGCCGGCGTCGGCCTGCTGTTGGTCGAACCAGAGCGTGCTGCCGCCGACGAAACGGGTACCGCTGGCGAGCGCGGCCTGGGCGATCGGCTGGTAAGGACTGATCCCCGGCGACTTCACCACGACCTCGTGGCGCGCGAGCGCCTCGCCGTCCACGGTCTGGTCCACCTGCAGCAAGGCATCGCCCAGCGCCGCCGCCTCGCCCGCTTCGGCGGCATTGCAGAACAGGGTCAGCGGCAGCGCGGGCAACCGCGCGCGCAATGCGTAGTAGGCGGCGCGACCCTCGCGGCCCCAGCCCCACAAGGCGACACGCCTGCCCTCAAGCTGCGAAATTCGCACGCAGCCGCTCCCAAAGCAGGGCCGGCACCCGGTGTTCCCCGGCGATCTCCAGCAAGGGCTCGACCTCCAGCTCCGAGGCCACCAGCAGGGGCTGGATTTCTTTGCGGAAACGCGCGACCAGCGTGTCTTCCTGCCATTCAGGGCGTTGCGCAAGCGCGGCCATCGCCGCGCGCGACTCGCGTCCTTCGCCCACGCATTCGAACGGCTTGTGGTCCTGGAATTCCAGCAGCGCGTCGAAGCCCCCCGCCTGCGATGCGTCATCCAGCAGGTTGCGGCCGAAGATCCCGACCAGGCGCGGCTTGGGCATGAACGGCGCCAGCGCCAGGAACACGAAGTGGCACTTCGGGCAGACCCCGCACCAGCGATTGACCGGGCGCTCGCCGAGGATGTGGAAGTTGCGGTTGCAGCTGGAGAAATGCGCGTCGTAGCGATCGGTGGCGGCGAACTGGCGGGCCACCGCCAGCTCGCTCAGCGGACGCAGCAACGAATAGTAATGAAGGTCAGCGGCGATGCGCTTGTGCACGTGGTCGCCGAAGGCCTGTTCGAAGGCCCAGCCTTTCGACCACTGGTGGTTCACTTCGCCGGTGCCGGGGATGATGCTGCCGTAGCTGGCCGAGCGCTCGTTGGAGAACACCACCTGGTCCACGCCCTGCACGATCGCCGCCAGCACCAGGATGGCCGAATTGATCGCGGTGACCGGGATGTGGCCGTTCCAGGCGCCCTGCCGGTTCAACTCGAACAGGCCCGGGGCCAGGGCGCGCCCGATATTCAACGTGGCCAGGCCGGTGCGCGCGGCGCAGGCGCCGATCAACTGCGAGTTGCCGATCCAGGTCACGGTCTGGTCGACGCCCGCCGAACGCAGCGCTTCGATGGAGACCAGCGAATCCTTGCCGCCGCCGATCGCCACCAGCGCGTGCTGGCGCAATCCGAGCGCGGGCGCGGCCTGGCCGGACTCCGTTTCGGCGCCGCCATCCCCGGAGACGGGGAAGCGGATGCGGCCGTGCAGGTCCAGGCCATTGCGGTAGGCGAACTCGCCCAGGCCGTTCTCGTACACCAGGGCCATCAGCGCGGCGGTATCGGCGTCGATGGCATAACCCTCGATGCGGATCTGCGTCGGCACGGCCGCCTTGTAGTAGCTGACCCCGGCGATGAGGTGCAGCAGCCGCAATGCACGCCCGGCCGCCGCGGCGCGCTGTCCGTCCAGGGCGAACGGCGCCCCCGGCAGAGTGATGGTCTCGACCAGCTCGGGACCCTCGTCGAAGGCATACACCAGGCTTGCCACGCCGCTGTCCACGTCCAGCTCGCAGCGGACGAAGCGGAAAACGGCGATTGCATCGCGCTGGAACTTCCAGTCAGACATCCAACACCTCTTCTTTCGGCAACGCCCGCAGGTTGTAGGCATTGGCCATGCTGTAACCATAGGCACCGGCATCGGCGATCAGGATCACGTCGCCGTGGCTAGTGCCCGCCGGCAGCTTGCGCCGCCTGCCCAGCACGTCGCTGGATTCGCAGATCGGCCCGACCACGTCGAACACCCCCTCGTTCGGCTCCTGCAGCCGCGCCAGGTTGTGGATGTCGTGCCAGGCGTCGTACAGCGCCGGGCGGACCAGCGCATTCATCCCTGCATCCAGGCCAACGCGGTGGATGCCGTCCTTCTCCACCACCTGGGTGGCGTGGGCAAGCAGGACCCCGGCCTCGGCCACCAGGAAGCGGCCGGGCTCGATCGCCAGCCGGTAGCCCGGATAGGCGGCCTTGATCTCCGCCAGCCCCGCGCTCCATGCCTCGAGGTCGAACGGCTCGTCATCCTCGCTGTAGGGAATCGGCAGGCCGCCGCCGATGTCGATCACATCGACGCTGCCGATGCGCTCGGCGATGCCGCCCAGTTCGTCGCAGACCTGCTTCCAGTGCTGCGGGGTTTCCACTCCGCTGCCCAGGTGCGCGTGCAGGCCGGCGACGCGCGAGCCGAGCCCACTGGCGAGGGAAACGAAGGCATCGACCTTGGCCACCGGCAGGCCGAACTTGGAATCCTTGCCGCCGGTGCGCACCTTTTCGTGGTGTCCTTCGCCGCGTCCCAGGTCCACGCGCAACCACAGGTCGCGGCCGGCGAACACCTGCGGCCACTGCTGCAGGACTTCCAGGTTGTCGACGGTGACGGTGACGCCCAGCCCATAAGCCGCTTCGTACTCGGCACGCGGGGCGAAACTCGGGGTGAACAACACACGGCGCGGCGACAGCTCGGGCACCGCTTCGAAGGCCCGGTGCAATTCGCCCAGCGACACGCACTCCAGGCCGAATCCCTCCTCCACCAGCAGGCGCAGGATCGCCGGGTGCGAATTGGCCTTGATCGCGTAATAGCGCTGGTCGATCGCGCCGATGGCGGCCAGCGACCGCGCCCGGGCACGCACGGTCGGCAAATGGTAGGCATAGCGCGGCGTTCCCGCGGCGGCCATCGCCAGCAGCCGTTCGCGCTGGCTGCGCCACCATGGTTCCTGGCGCTTGCGCACGCCCTCGGCGATCTCGCGCCAGCGCGGACCGAACACGCTGGCCTCCTCCACCGGCATCGCCCCGCTGCCGATCAGCTCGGCGTGCAATACCGGCAGAAGTCCGTCGGCGTCGGCCTCGTCGATGACGAAGGTCAGGTTGAGGTCGTTGGAGGACTGCGAAATCATGTGCACGCGCTCGCGCCCGAACGTGGCCCAGACGTCCGAAAGCCTGTGCAGCAGCGAGCGCATGCCGCGCCCGACCAGGGTGATCGCGGTGCACGGGGCGATCACCTTGACCCGGCAGACTTCGGCCAGGTCCGCCGACAAGGCCGCCAGCACGTTGGTGGTGACCAGGTTCTCGCTGGGATCCAGCGATACGGTGACGTTGGTTTCCGAAGAGCCGATCAGGTCGACCGAGAGGCCGTGGCGCTTGAACCGTTCGAACACATCGGCCAGGAACCCCACCTGTTGCCACATGCCGATGCCTTCCATCGACACCAGCACGATGCCGTTGCGGCGGCTTATGGCCTTGACCCCGGGCACGGTGGCCGCGCCGCCATCGATGCTGGTGCCTGGCAGGTCGGGGCGTTCGGTATCCAGGATCGCCATCGGCACGCCGGCGTCGCGGCAAGGCTTGATCGAGCGCGCGTGCAGGACCTTGGCACCGGTGGTGGCGATTTCCTGGGCCTCGTGGTAATCGAGCCTTGTCAGCAGTCGCGCATCGGGCACCTCGCGCGGATTGGCGCTGAACATGCCGGGCACGTCGGTCCATATTTCCACGCGCCGCGCGCCGAGCAATGCGCCGAAATACGCCGCGGAGGTGTCGGATCCGCCACGCCCGAGCACGCAGGTGCCCCCGTCGGCATGGCGCGCGATGAAGCCCTGGGTCAGCAGCAGCGGCGCCGGCTGCGCATTGAATGCCTGGCGCCAGTCTTCGCTGGGCACGATGCCGCACGATACCGACAGCCGCTGCGCCCACGCGGTCTGGTTGGGCAGCGCGCTCGCCTGCAGCCACTGGCGCGCATCGGTCCAGCCGAAATCCAGTCCCTGCGTGCGCAGGTAGGCCGCGCCCAGGGTCGATGAAAGCAGCTCCCCCTGGCCCAGCACCTCGGCCTGCCAGGCCAGCGTGCGTTCCCGCGCGCGCGGATCGGTCGCCAGCGCGCGCAATGCGGCCAGGCGTTCGCCCAGCACCTGCTCCGCATCCAGCTCCAGTTCGTCGAGGAATTGCCGGTGGCGTGCTTCCAGCTGCGCGATGCGCGCATCGCTGTCGGCGGCCCCGTCGGCGATCGCGGTCAGCTCGTTGGTCACACCGGACAGCGCCGACACCACCACCAGGACGCGGGCATCGTTCTCCTCGGCCCTGCGCTTTGCCAGCCTGCCGATGGTGTCCCAGCGATGGCGGCGCGACACCGAAGTGCCGCCGAACTTGAGGACGATCCAGCGATCAGGCGCGGGAGAGACAGGGTGCATGGACAGGAGGGGACTGCCCGACCATTCGGGCGTGAACCTGCGATTCTAAACGAAGCGGTCTGGCCGGACCGGTCCAAGCGAGCCGGCATGCAGGCCATCGATCCCTGTCTCTACGGAGGCGCGATGGTCGCCTTTCCCGCGCCAGTGCACGGATTGCTAAGCTGCACGCCCCCACCGAGCCGCCCCCGATGAGCACGCGCCCTTACCTGCAACTCGATGTCTTCGCCGATCGTCCGGGCGCCGGCAACCCCTTGGCCGTGGTCCTGGACGCCGGCGGCCTGGATGATGAAAGCATGCAGGCCATCGCCCGCTGGACGCGCTTGCCGGAAACGACCTTCGTGTTCCCGCCGAGCCAGCCGCAGGCAAGTTATGGCATCCGCATCTTCAGCCCGCGCCGGGAAGTTCCTTTCGCCGGACATCCGAGCGTGGGCACCGCGCATGCCGTGCTCGAAGCCGGCCTGGCCACGCCACGCGACGGCTTGCTGGTGCAGGAAGGCATCGCCGGGCTGCTGCCGCTCAAGGTGGCCGGCTCGGGCAAGACCCGCACCATCGCAGTGCGCACGCCGCGCGCCCGGGTGATGGAAACCGCCACTGCCGACGATCCGCGCCTGGGCAGGGTATTGGCCGGACTTCCACTGGGCGCGCTGCCGCCGGCCCTGATGGATGGCGGTCGCCGCTGGTGGCTGGCCGAATTGCGCGACGAGGCGGCGCTGAGATCGGCGACTCCACCCTGGGAAGCCATCGCCAAGCTGGCCGGTGATACCGGCAGCATGGGCCTGTGCGTCTTCGCCCGCAGCGACGACCCGGTTTACTTCCTCGCCGTGCGGGCCTGGGTGGGCGCGCCGGCCCAGTTCGAGGATGCCGCCTCCGGCGCAGCCAATGCGACGCTCGCCGCCTGGCTGGCCTCGCAGGATGCGCTGCCCGGCAGCGACGGTCGTTATCGCATCAGCCAGGGCCGCGAAGTGGGCCACGACGCGATCATCGAACTGCACGTGGATGCCGAGGGCGAGGTCTGGTCCGGTGGTCGCGTCTGTACCGTGGTCAGCGGCAGGATCGACTGGTGAAGCCAAGGCCCACGCGCATGGGCTGACCTGGCAAAAAACAAAGGAGCCTCGCGGCTCCTTTGTTTTTTCTTGCGGCTCCGCAGCTTGCCGGATGCCTATTCGGCCCGCACGTCGACCCGCACCCGGATCCGGTCACCGGGATGGTAGTTGGTACGGGTGTGGTAGGTGCGGTTGGCGTACTCGTAGGTGACGTCATAACCGGCCAGTTCTTCGTCGCGGACCTGGTATCCGCCTTCGTAGCGACCGTTGCGGTCCTGATAGACGTCCCGGTCGGTCACCGGCTCCGGGTCGCAGACCCGGACTGCCGATCTTGCTGCCCAACACCGCCCCGGCGATGCCGCCGATCACCGTGGCGACGGTGCGATTGGCCTGGCTGCCGCGGGACCCATAGTCCTCATCGCGTCCGGAGTATCCGTCGCGGCCGTAATAACCGCCGTCGTTGCGGTAGCCATCGTCCTCCCGGTAATAGCCATCGTTGCGGTACGTGGGGTCGTTGCCGACGTACACCCCGTCGGACCGAGTGTCGTAGCACTGCCGGGAAACATTGCCGGAACGGACACGATTCGATGAGCCGATCACCGGATCTACCCGCAAGACACGTGCGTAGTCGTAGGTCCCCTGCTGCGCGTCACGGCCATCGTTCGTGGAGCGCCCCGTATCGTCCTGGACCGGGTAGTAGCCGGAGGACTGCGCAAAGGCATTGCCGGACAAGGCAAGGCCGGCAGCGAGCAGGCTGGCGGTGAGACGTTTCATCGTAGGCTCCCAGCGCCGGAAGTGGCGCAGCGCATGGTCGATTCGGCCGGGTGAAACAAGTCTGAACTCAGCCCGCCGCACCGATCCGGTTTAGCCATGCGACAGTTTGGAGGGCGATGTCCGGCGCAGCGGATCCCAGCAGTGGGCCGACATGGTCGAGTGCGCGCGACTGAACGCAGCTTGCCTCCCACGCCTGCGCCCAGGCCGGACTGGCAGCCGCGCCGATATCCTGGTCTTCGGCGGAGAACACGAACAGGACCGGGCATCGCGGGCGGGCGACGGCCACGCCTGCTTGCGCCTGGCGCAGGGCCAGCCCGGATTCGTCCCGCCAGTGGCGGAAGGCGTACATCGCACTCGCGTCGTCGGCATCCTGCATCGCCGCACGGGTAGAGGCCAGCCGCGCATTGCGCCGCCAGGGGATCGCATCAGGCCAGTCCCGCACCGGCATGGAGACATGCCAAGGCGCGGCGGGAAAGGGATTGACCAGAACCAGCGCATCGGCCTGCTCCGCACACAACGCCGAGAGCAGGCCGCCGAGGCTGGCGCCAACCAGTGCGCGCGGCCTTGGCAGCGCCTGCAAGGCCGCGTCGACCTGGGCCCGATAGTTATCGAGCGTGGTCGCCGCCAGCCCGGCCGTGCAAGGTTGCAGCTGGATCGCCGTGGTCGCGATGCCCTGCGCCTGGAGTACCGGGCCCCAGCAGTTCCATTCCCAGGCGCCGCCGCCCGCACCATGCACCAGCAACGCCGACTGCACTTCAGGTCAACCGGAAAGTTCGGCCTCCAGGCTGATCGGCACCGCGCTCAGTGCCTTGGACACGGGGCAGTTCTTTTCCGCATCCCTGGCAATTTCCTGGAACCTTGCGTCGTCGATCCCCGGGACCACGCCCTTGAGCTTGAGCCGGATCTGCGAGAAGGCCGGGCCGTTTTCCATCGACAGGTCGACTTCCGCCCGCGTGTCGAGCGAAGTCGCGGTGAATCCGGCTTCGGCCAGCTTGGCCGACAGCGCCATGGTGAAGCAGCCCGCATGCGCGGCCGCGATCAGTTCCTCGGGGTTGGTGCCCTTCTCGTCGCCGAAGCGACTGCCGAAGGCGTAACGCGTCTTGTCCAGCAGGCCACTCTGCGGCGTGCTCAGCTGGCCCTTGCCGGTCTTCAGGTCGCCTTCCCAGTGGGCGGTGGCGTGGCGGGAGATACCCATGCGTGCTGCTCCAGTCGGATTGGGACCGACAGATTATTCCTCCGGGCGTTACGGGTTTGTGCGCCGCAACGGGACGCGGCGTTTGCCGGCGCGCTAAGGTGCGGCTCCCGCCATGACCGCCCGCCGGTCACCACGCGCGTCACGGTCGGTCCACCGGCCCGGACAGCCATGACGGCCCTTCCACTCCTTCCGGAGGAACGGCCTGAACGCGGCAGCACCGTGTCCGACCACGACCCCATGGAGAAGAACCGCGGCCACTCGATGGACAGCGCCATCGCCAGCATCGACCACGTGGCCGGTGGCGACCGGGTCCTGCACCTGAATCTGGTCGACACCCCCGGCTATCCCGATTTCCGCGGACCGACCCTGTCGGCGCTGGCCGCGGTGGAAACGGTGGCGGTGGTCGTCGACGCCGATACCGGAATCGGCCACGGCACCCGCCGCCTGATGGAGCATGCCCGTGCCCGCAAGCTGTGCCGGATCATCGTGGTCAACAAGATCGATCATCCCGGGGCCAAGCTGGGCGCCTTGCTGGAGGCGTTGCGCGAGGCCTTCGGCAACGAGGTCCTGCCGCTCAACCTGCCGGCCGAAGGCGGCAAGCGCGTGGTCGACTGCTTCTGGAACACCACCGGCGACAGCGGCCTGGGGCCGGTGGCGGGCTGGCACCAGAAGATCATCGACCAGGTGGTCGAGGTCAACGAAACGGTGATGGACCACTACCTGGACCTGGGCGAAGCCGGCCTGCAGGGGGAGGAACTGCACGACGCCTTCGAACAGTGCCTGCGCGAGGGGCACCTGGTGCCGGTGTGCTTCGTCTCCGCGCGCAGCGGCGTCGGGGTCCGGGAACTCCTCGACATCGCGGAGCGGCTGCTGCCGCACCCCGGCGAAGCCAATCCGCCTCCGTTCTTCAAGGGCAACGGCGAGCAGGCGACCCCGATCGAGGCCAGGCCGGACCCGGATGCGCACGTCATCGCCGATGTCTTCAAGATCGTCAACGATGCCTTCGTTGGCAAGCTGGGCATCTTCCGGGTCTACCAGGGCACGGTGCGCAAGGACAGCCAGCTGTTCGTCGACGACGGCAAGAAGCCGTTCAAGGTCGCCCACCTGTTCAAGCTCAAGGGCAAGGACCATGTGGAGATAGCCCACGCGATCCCGGGGGACATCGCCGCCGTGGCCAAGATCGATGAGCTGCATTTCGATGCCGTGCTCCACGACATCCATGACGAGGACCACATCCACCTGGCCCCGCCCGACTTCCCCAAGCCGATGTTCGGCCTGGCCATCGAGGCCGCGCGCAAGGGCCAGGAGCAGAAACTGGCCACCGCGCTGCATAGGCTGGCCGAGGAAGACCCCTGCTTCCGGGTCGACCACGACCCCGACACCAACGAGACCGTGATCCGCGGGCTTTCCGACCTGCACCTGCGGGTCAACCTGGAGCGGCTGAAGGAACGGCACGGGGTCGAAGTTGAGTCGCGGACTCCGCGCATCGCCTATCGCGAGACCATCGCCCTGCCGGCCGAAGGCCACCACCGGCACAAGAAGCAGACCGGTGGCGCAGGCCAGTTCGGCGAGGTTTTCCTGCGCATCGAGCCGCTGCCGCGCGGGGGCGGATTCGAGTTCGTCGACGCGGTCAAGGGCGGCACCATTCCCGGCCAGTTCCTGCCGGCCGTGGAGAAGGGCGTGCGCCAGGTGCTGCAGGGAGGCGCCGTGGCCGGGTATCCGCTGCAGGACGTGCGCGTCGTCGTCCACGACGGCAAGCACCATGCGGTCGACAGCAAGGAAGTGGCCTTCGTTGCCGCGGGCAAGAAGGCCTTCCTGGATGCCATCGGCAAGGCGCAGCCCCAGGTGCTCGAACCGATCGTGCACCTGGAGGTCACCGCGCCCGAAGCCCAGGTCGGCGACATCACCGGCGGACTGTCGTCCAAGCGCGCCCGCATCAATGGCACCGACACCCAGCGTGGCGAAACCATGGTCAGGGCCCAGGTGCCGCTGTCGGAACTGGAAGGCTATGCGGCGGAACTGAAATCGGTCACCGCGGGAAAGGGCCGGTACAGGCTGGATTTCAGCCACTACGAACCGGTTCCGGCGAACGTCCAGCAGCGCCTGGTCGAGGCCTACAAGCCCAGGCACGAGGACGATTAGCGGGCAATGCTGCAACTGCATACGGCCGCCAGCGTCGCGAAAGCTGGCGCCGGCGTCGCCCCGGTTATCAGCTCATCGCAAAAAAACAGGAAAAAAAGCGCGTTTGCCCGGCCATTGGTATTGGCGTGGCCGGTTAATTGCCCTACATTGCGCAAGCCGACGCAGTCGGCCCGAT
>SEHC01000479.1 GCA_004173415.1 Lysobacteraceae bacterium | reverse complement strand
GGCCTATCGCGGCTCCTTTGCCGACGGCCAGAGCGTGATCGTGCTGGACAAGGACGACCCGTTCCTGCAGTACATGAAGAGCGACCGCTGATCCGGCGGCGGGCGGCGGGGTAGCCCCGCCCCCCCAAAACCCGGATAATGCACAAAAGCCGGACGGGGACTCTGCCCCTCCGGCTTTTTCTGCGTATGGCTCCGTGGTGGGAGCGGCTTCCAGCCGCGGACTCTTGCCGTCGGGCCACGAAAAGCTCGCGGCTGGAAGCCGCTCCCACCGTCCAGCGCCAGGAGTCAAAACATCATGGGTCAGTCAGTCGTCGTTCTCGGGGCCCAGTGGGGCGATGAGGGCAAGGGCAAGATCGTCGATCTGCTCACCGAGGAAATTGGCGCGGTGGTGCGCTTCCAGGGCGGCCACAATGCCGGCCATACCCTGGTCATCAACGGCAAGAAGACCGTGCTGCACCTGATTCCCTCCGGCATCCTGCGCGACGACGCGCTGTGCCTGATCGGCAACGGCGTGGTCATTTCCCCGGCCGCGCTGATCAAGGAGATCGGCGAACTGGAAGAGGCCGGCGTGGAAGTGCGTTCGCGCCTGAAGATCTCGCCGGCGGCGCCGCTGATCATGCCGTACCACATCGCCCTGGACCAGGCCCGGGAACGCGCCGCCGGCGGCAAGGCCATCGGCACCACCGGCCGCGGCATCGGCCCGGCCTACGAGGACAAGGTGGCGCGCCGCGGCATCCGCATCGCCGACCTGCATTACCCGCAACAGCTCGAGGAGCTGCTGCGCACGGCGCTGGATTACCACAACTTCGTGCTGACCAAGTACCTGGGCCAGGAAGCGGTCGACTTCCAGAAGACCTACGACGAGGCGCTGGCCTTCGGCGAATACGTGCAGCCGATGAAGTCGGACGTGGCCGGCATCCTCCACGACCTGCGCAAGCAGGGTAAGCGGGTGCTGTTCGAAGGCGCGCAGGGCGCGCTGCTGGACATCGACCACGGCACCTATCCTTACGTGACTTCCTCCAACACCACGGTCGGCGGCGCGCTGGCCGGCACCGGCGTCGGTGCGCAGTCGATCGACTACGTGCTGGGCATCGCCAAGGCCTACGCCACGCGCGTGGGCGGCGGTCCGTTCCCGACCGAACTGGACGACGAGGTCGGCCAGGGCATCCGTGACCGCGGCGCCGAATACGGCGCCTCCACCGGCCGTCCGCGCCGCTGCGGCTGGATCGACATCGTGGCACTCAAGCGCGCGGTGGCCATCAACGGCATCAGCGGTCTGTGCATCACCAAGCTCGACGTGCTCGACGGCATGAAGACGCTGAAGATCTGCATCGCCTACGAATACCACGGCAAGCGCACCGAGTACGCGCCGCTGGACGCCCAGGGCTGGGAGGAATGCACCCCGGTATACCTGGAGTTCCCGGGCTGGGACGAGAACACCCACGGCATCACCGAATGGGACAAGCTGCCGCCCGCCGCCCGCGCCTACCTGCGTGCGCTGGAAGAGCTGGCCGGCTGTCCGCTCTCGATCGTCAGCACGGGCCCGGACCGCGATCACACCATGATCCTGCAGGATCCGTTTGCCTGACGTCCGTCATCCCGGCGCAAGCCGGGACCCAGCCGTAGCAGGAAAAGCCTCGCATCGCGGGGCTTTTTTGTGTGCGCTCGCCGGTTCCCACCGCTGGGTCCCGGCTTGCGCCGGGATGACGACCTTCATTGACGCCGCATTTCCTCGGCACCGCCCACACTGCCGGTTGCCCGGAGCAACTTTCCCATGCCGAAACCCTCCACAACCCGCGACGCCATCGCAGCCACCGCCGGCTTCGTCCAGGTCCGCGGGGCGCGCGAACACAACCTCAAGGACGTCGATGTCGACATCCCGCGCGATGCGCTGGTGGTGTTCACCGGCATCTCCGGCTCGGGAAAATCGTCGCTGGCCTTCGGCACCCTGTTCGCCGA
>SEHC01000052.1 GCA_004173415.1 Lysobacteraceae bacterium | reverse complement strand
TCTTGGGCCGGCTTCAAAGGCGCCACCGTGCGCTGGGCATCACGGGCGTCGCGGGCGAGGATCTCGCGTAGCAGACCGGCGATTGTGACCGAAACCCCTTTGTCTTTCAACTGGTTATAGCGCCTTTCCGCCCTTTCTTCGGCGCTGGCGGTCAGGAACACCTTGAACGGTGCGTCGGCGAAGATCACCGTGCCCATGTCGCGGCCGTCGGCGACCAGCCCCGGGGCCTGCCGGAAGGCCCGCTGGCGCTCCTTCAGGGCCGAACGGACCTCGGGAAACGCGGCGATCGCCGAGGCGACGGCGCCGGCGGTCTCCAGCCTGAGTTCGTCGGTGGCGTCGGTCCCGTTGACCCAGACCCGCAGCTCGCCGGCCGCGTCTTCGCGGAAGCTCACCTCGGTGTCGAAGGTGCATCGCACCAGGGCCGCGGGATCGGAAACATCCAGGTTGGCCCAGCTGGCGGCCACCCCGACCGCCCGGTACAAGGCGCCTGAGTCGAGGTAATGCCAGCCCAGGCGGCTGGCGACGATCCGGCTGACCGTCCCCTTTCCGGCCCCGGAAGGCCCATCGATGGTCAGTACTGGAACGTTCTCGGACATGGCGACCCCTGGCGGTTTTGCCCCATTATGCCCGCCTCCCTGCCCCCGACCCGCGCGGCCGCCGTGACAGGAAGCGGCAAAGGCTTGAACACCAAGGGAAAAACCCGATAGAATGCGCGGCTTGATTTCGCCCCGCCCATCCATCCAGCTCCATTACAGAATTCTTCCCGAGGTATGTCATGAAAGTCCTTTCCTCCCTGAAGTCGGCAAAGACCCGTCATCGCGACTGCAAGGTGGTCCGCCGCCGTGGCAAGGTCTTCGTGATCTGCAAGTCGAACCCGCGCTTCAAGGCTCGCCAGCGCTGAGCCAACGGCAGACGCCAGGGCGCGCCAGCATCCAGCCGGCGGCGCCCTGATCGTCCGGAAGCCGCCGCAAGGCGGCTTTTGTTTATGCGCCGTATTCTCCGTGCGCACGGCGGTACGGCCACCCGGCCATTGGCCGGGACGGTGGCGGCGCGGCGGTTTTTTGTTGCGCGCGTTTTGTTATAAAGGCCCGTCCATCGGGGAGCTAGCTTCATGAATCGTCGTCTTTACGCCGTCCCTCTGTTCGCCCTGCTCTGCTGCGCCAGCAGCGCCGGCGCCGATACCCTCTTGATCGACCGCGCCCAGGAAAAGCCGGTCGTCGCCCTGCCGGTGCGCGGCGAGACTGCTGCCCGGGTGGAATCGAGGTTCGGCGCGCCGCAACAGCGGCTGGAGCCGCGCGGCGGCCAGACGCGCCAGTGGCCGGTGATCAACCGGTGGGTCTATCCCGCCTTCACCGTGTATTTCGAGAAGAGCCGCGTCATCGACGTGGTCGCCAACCAGGCCGGCCCGGAAGAGATCGGGCCCAAGCCGCCGATCCGATAACGAGCCAATGAACGATGCTTTTCGCTTCCCCGCGGAGTGGGAAGCCCAATCCGCGGTACTGATCGCGTGGCCGCATGCCGAGACCGACTGGGCGGCGCGCCTGGAAGGGGTCGAGCAGACCTATGTGGCGCTGGTCGGGGCGATCACCCGGTTCCAACCGGTCCTGGTCTGCGTGGCCGACGATGACCTGCAGACCTACGCGGAAGCCAGGCTGCGCTCGGCACGGGTCGACATGTCCCGCGTCCGCTTCGTTTCCCCGGTCGAGTACGACGACACCTGGCTGCGCGATTCCGGCCCCATCACCCTGCGTTCGGCCCACGGCTTCAAGCAGCTGGATTTCCGCTTCACCGGCTGGGGCGGCAAGTTCGAGGCCAGCCGCGACGACCAACTGGTCGGCGAGCTGTCCGGAATGAACCTTTTTCATAACTACTTCGTACAAAGCATTGATTTCGCGCTTGAAGGTGGAGCGATAGAAACCGATGGCGAAGGCACGTTGCTGACCACGTGGCGGTGCCTGAGCGAGCGCCACCCGGACCTGTCGCGTGAGGAAATCACCGCCCGGCTGAGCGGCTGGCTGCGCCAGGACCGGGTGCTCTGGCTGGATCGCGGCTACCTGGAGGGCGACGACACCGATGCCCACATCGATACCCTCGCCCGCTTCGCCGGTGCCGATGCCATCGTCTTCCAGGCCTGCGACGACCCTGCCGATTCCCATTTCACCGAACTTGCGGCGATGGCCGATGAAATCGCGGCGCTGCGGACCCGCAGGGGCGAGCCCTATCGGTTGTTCCCACTGCCCTGGGCCCAGCCGATCGTCGACGAGGGCCGCCGTCTGGCTGCCTCTTATGCCAATTTCCTCATCGTCAACGGCGCAGTGCTGATGCCGGCCTATGGCGATCCGGCGGACGACCGTGCCGCCGCCGTGCTGGCCGCGGCCTATCCGGACCGCGAGATCGTGCAGGTCCCGTGCCGCCCGCTGATCTGGCAGAACGGCAGCCTGCATTGCATCACCATGCAATTGCCGGCCGGACTGTTGTCGGCCGATTGATCCTCCCCGCGGCCGGGGCGCGACCATGACTTCAGTGGGTGTGCCGATTGACGTTTCGTTTACACGCAACGCGGCGCGATGAACGATAACGGCGGCTCCCCACGACGGAGACGGCCATGTACACGCGACGCAGGTTCCTTTCCTCCACTGCGATAGCCACGGCCGCGGGCCTCGGCCTGGCGGCGTGCCGTGATCCTGCCGAGGCCGCGCCCCTGGCTTCCGCCCCGGAAGCGACCGCCGCGCCACTCGCGCCACTCAACTCCCGCGTCATCCCCGCCACCGGCGAAAGGATCCCGGTCATCGGCATGGGCACTTCAGGCAGTTTCGAGGTGGGCGATTCGGCCGGCGAACGCGCGCCCCTGGCTGAAGTACTCAGGCGCTTCTTCGCCGCGGGGGCCAGCCTGATCGACACCGCGCCGACCTACGGCAGCGCCGAGGACGTGCTCGGCGCCCTGCTTGCCGAACAGGCCCTGCGCCCGAAGGCCTGGCTTGCCACCAAGCTGTCGGGGGTCCGCGGACGCGAGGCCGGCCTGGCCCAGTTCCACAACACCCTGCGGCGCCTGAAGACCGACCGGGTCGAGCTGCTGCAGGTCCACAACCTGGGCGACCTGCAGGCCCAACTCGCCCTGGCGCGCGAACTGAAGGGCGAGGGCAAGGTCCGCTATGTCGGCGTGACCCACTATCTCGAACGCGCGCAGGAGGAGCTGGCCGGGGTGCTGCAGGTGCACAAGCCGGATTTCGTACAAATCAACTACTCGGTTGTCTCGCGGGGCGCGGAAACGCGCCTGCTGCCGTTGGCCCGGGACCTTGGCATCGCGGTGCTGATCAACCGTGCCTTCGAGGACGGCAAGCTGTTCCAGCAGGTGCGGGACAGGCCGCTGCCGGCATGGGCGGCGGGCGCAGGCGTCAGCTCATGGGCGCAGGCGTTCCTGAAATTCGCCCTCAGCCACCCGGCGGTGACCGCGGTGATTCCCGCGACCGGCAAGCCTGACCGGCAAAGCGACAACCTGAAAGCCGGCATCGGTCCGGACCTGGACGAGACCCAGCGCCAGTCGCTGATCGCAGCCTTGGCCTGACCCGGCATGACGCCGGAATCCAACGCCCTGAGCCGGCGACTGGCCGCCTTGTTCGAGGTCGGCGAGCGCGAGGCCGGCGCGGTGGCCGCGGGCCTGCTGCTGTTCTTCCTGCTGTTCGCAGGCTATTTCATGCTGCGGCCGGTGCGCGAGACCATGGGCGTGGCCGGCGGCGTCGACAACCTGCAATGGCTGTTCACCGCCACGTTCGTGGCCACGCTGGCGGCGCTGCCACTGTTCGGATGGCTGGCCTCGCAGGTCGCGCGGCGGCGGATCCTGCCCTGGACCTATGCATTCTTCGTCCTGAACCTGGTCGGATTCGCCACCGCCTTCCGCGCTATGCCCGACGATCCGTGGCTGGCCCGCGGCTTCTACATCTGGCTGTCGGTGTTCAACCTGCTGACGATCTCGCTGGCCTGGAGCGTGCTGGTCGACGTCTTCGCCGCTAACCAGGCCAAGCGGCTGTTCGCGCTGATGGCCGGCGGTGCGAGCCTGGGCGGACTGGTCGGGCCGCTGCTCGGCACCGTGCTGGTCGCGCCGATCGGCCATTCCGGATTGCTGCTGCTGTCGGCGGCGATGCTGGTGGGCAGCATGTTCGCCGCGCGCCACCTGCAGCGCTGGCGCGATGCGCATCCGCTGCCGCGCCAGGAACCCGGCGCACGTCGCAAGCCGCTCGGCGGCAACCCCTTCGCCGGCGCGACCGCCGTGTTCAAGTCGCCTTACCTGCTCGCGATCGCGGTATTCGTGCTGCTGCTCACCAGCGTCAGCACCTTCCTGTACTTCGAACAGGCGCGGCTGGTGGCCGAAACCTTCACCGACCGCACCCGGCAGACCCAGGTGTTCGGCACCATCGATACCGTCGTCCAGGCCCTGGCCATCCTGACCCAACTGCTGATCACCGGGCGAATCGCCCAGCGGCTGGGCGTGGGCGTGCTGCTGGTGGCGGTGCCGGTGGTGGTCGCCGCGGGCTTCGTGTGGCTGGCGCTGGCGCCCACCTTCGCCGTGTTCGTGGTAGTGATGGTGGTGCGCAGGGCCGGCGAATACGCCTTCGTCCGCCCGGGCCGGGAGATGCTCTACACGGTCGTGCCCGCCGAGCAGAAGTACAAGGCGAAGAATTTCATCGACACCGTGGTCTACCGTGGCGGCGACGCGGTCAGTGGCTGGGTCAAGCGCGGCCTGGACCTGGTCGCCGACCATCCGGCGCTGGCCATGCTGATCGGGGCCGGCATCGCCCTTGCGTGGGCCGTCGCTGGCGGCACGCTGGGACGCTGGCACCGCATGCGCGAGCCAGCGCAGCCCCATGCCTAGGCCCGCATTCATCGCCCGGCGGCCTTCCGCGTTAACATGCGCCCTCCCTGAAACACGCCCCTCCCCGCCATGACTGTCCGCACCACCCTCCCGGTCGCCCTGATCCAGGAACAGGCCATCATCGACCAGGGCCGCGGCAATGCCGAGGCGAATCTTTCGGTGATCGAAGCACGGGTCGCCGAAGCCGCCCGCCGCGGCGCCAAGCTGGTGCTGCTGCAGGAACTGCACAACGGCGCATACTTCTGCCAGCACGAGTCGGTGGAGGAGTTCGACCTGGCCGAACCGATCCCCGGGCCCAGCACCGAGCGCCTGGGGAAACTCGCCCGGCAGCACGGCGTGGTCCTGGTCAGCTCGCTGTTCGAGCGCCGCGCCGCCGGCCTGTACCACAACACCGCGGTCGTCTTCGAGAAGGACGGCAGCATGCTGGGCAAGTACCGCAAGATGCACATCCCGGACGATCCGGGTTTCTACGAAAAGTTCTACTTCACCCCGGGTGACCTCGGCTTCAAGCCGATCGACACCTCGGTCGGGCGCCTGGGTGTGCTGGTCTGCTGGGACCAGTGGTATCCGGAGGCGGCGCGGCTGATGGCGCTGGCCGGCGCCGAAGTGCTGCTCTACCCGACCGCTATCGGCTGGGATCCGTCCGACGAACAGGCCGAGAAGAACCGCCAGCGCGATGCCTGGGTGCTGAGCCATCGCGGCCACGCCGTCGCCAATGGCCTGCCGGTGCTGTCGTGCAATCGCGTGGGCCATGAGCCTTCGCCGCTGGGCGCCTCCGGGATCCAGTTCTGGGGCAACAGCCACGTGCTCGGCCCGCAGGGCGAGTTCATCGCCGAGGCCGGTAGCGAAGCGCAGATCCTCAGCGCCGAGGTCGACCTGGCCCGCAGCGAGCACGTGCGCCGGATCTGGCCGTTCCTGCGCGACCGCCGCATCGATGCGTACGCCGACCTGCTCAAGCGCTACATCGATTGAGCCCCCACTTGGACCTGATCATCCGCGACGCCTGCCCGGCGGACCTGCCGGCCATTTCCGCGATCTACGCTGCGGAAGTGCGCAACCACGTCAACACCTACGAGTACGACGTCCCGAGCCAGGAAGAGATGCAAAGCCGCATGCAGGCGACGGTCGCGGCCGGCTACCCGTACCTGGTCGCCGTAGCGGCCGGGGAAGTGCTGGGTTATGCCTATGCCAGCAGCTATCGCGCCCGCGCCGGCTATCGCTTCACGGTCGAGAACTCGGTTTACGTCGCTGCCGGACGGCAGGGACTCGGCATCGGCGCTGCGCTGCTGGAGCGCCTCATCGCCGAATGCCAGGCACGCGGCTACCGGCAGATGATCGCGGTGATAGGCGAGCCCAGCAACACCGCCTCGATCAGGCTGCACGAGAAATTCGGCTTCCACCTGATCGGCGTCTTCGGCGGGATTGCCTGGAAACACGGACGCTGGCTGGACACCGTACAGATGCAGCGCGCACTGGGAAGCGGAAGCGGCGACGCGCCACCTGAAGACAACTTGCCATGACTGCAGGCGCGACTCCGGTTGCCAACGAGTCCGCCCGCACGGATTCCCCGCAGTCCCACCTCCCACCGCCGCGGCTGACGCCGTAGCCCTGACCCTGGTTCCCGATGAGCGATTCCCAACACCCTTCCCCGCCGATCGATCCGCGTTCGGACCCGCTGGCTGGGCAACCGCACCAGGTCGTGCACCGCGACGGCGTGCGCTACACGCTGCTCGGTACCGCGCATGTATCCAAAGCCAGCGTGGACGCAGTGCGCGCGGCGATCGCCACCGGCACCTATGACACGATCGCCGTCGAGCTGGATGCGGGCCGCCTGCAATCCATGACCGATCCCGACGCGATGGCCAGGCTGGATCTGGTCAGCGTGATCCGCCAGGGCAAGACGCACCTGTTCGCCGCCAACCTGGCGTTGGCCGCCTACCAGCGGCGACTGGCCGAGCAACTGGGCGTGGAACCCGGGGCCGAATTGAAGGCGGCCGCCGAGGACACCCGCGCAGGTGGCCTGGCGTTGCACCTGATCGACCGCGAGGTGGGGCTGACCTTCAAGCGTGCCCTGTCCCGGCTGGGCTGGTGGGGCCGGGCCAAGATCAGCGCCGGGATCATGCTGGCGATGTTCGGCGACGAGGAAGTGGGCGACGACGAGATCGAGAAGCTCAAGCAGGGCGACCTGCTGGAATCCAGCTTCGGCGAGTTCGCCAAGGAAAGCCCGGCGCTGTACGAGAGCATCATTTCCGAACGCGACCGCTACATGGCCGCGCGCCTGCGCGAGTCGGCGACCCGCGAGAGCGGCGCGCGCGAAGTGCTGGCGGTGATCGGCGCCGGGCACCTGGCCGGCATGGCCGACCACCTGCGCGGCGACTCCGACGAGCCGGCCGTCGCGCGCGCGGCGCTGGAATCGTTGCCGCCAAAGAGCAACGTCCCCTGGTTCACCCTGCTGCTGGCCGCGTTCCTGGTTGGCGGCTTCGCCTGGGGCTTCTATCGCGGCGGCATCGACGTGGGCGCCGACCTGCTGCTGCAGTGGGTGCTGGCCACCGGCGTGCTGGGCGCGATCGGTTGCGCGATCGCCGGCGGCCATCCGCTGAGCATCCTGGCCGCCTTCATCTCCTCGCCGCTGACGCCGCTGCATCCGGCCCTGGCCTCGGGAACGGTGAGCGCCTTCGTCGAAGCCACCCTGCGCAAGCCCACCCACGCCGACTTCATGGCCCTGCGCGACGACGTGCAGCACGTGCGCGGCTGGTGGAAGAACCGGGTGGCGCGGATTCTGCTGAACTTCTTCCTGACCAGCCTGGGCACGGCCATCGGCGTGTGGACAGGCGGGCTGCGGATGCTGGGGAAACTGGTCGGTTGACCTGGGCAGCCGCCTCTCACCCCTGGCCACAGACGCCTACAAAGCGCTGCCCGGGCTGTCCCCCGATCGCCTGCGCGCGCCGAAGACGAGCAGCCACAGGCAAGTGCCGATCTCGCCGACCGCGGCCGGCAGGCCAATGTAGGGCGCGACCGCGGAATCGGCAAAACCGGGCATCAGCAGCGCACCGAACACCTGCAACAGGTAGCCAAGGCAGCCCAGTATCAAGAGCAAGCCCAAGATCCGTGGCAGGAGACGGGACTTGACCACCAGCCAACCGAAGGGCAGCAGCCAAAGCCCCCAGAACAGCTTGGTGACGTGCAGGCCGTTGCGGTACGCCTCCAGCGACAGCACCGCCTGACTGCGGACCGCGTCGGGGCCGAGCATGCGGGAAACATCCGGGTCGGCGATCAGTGATAGCAGCTCCAGCCGGTGCACCAGTACCGATAACCCGAGGGGAACGCTGCTGGCCGCCAGGACAACCATGAGCACGGCAGTTCGCCGGCCTGCGTGTTCAAGCAACGGATAGAGGGTGAAGGGCAAGAAGAGGAACGCCACCTGCATCACCAGGAAAGCCGCGATGCCCAAGCGGAACAGGAATTCCGAGGCGGCGATGTTCGCCACTGTGGCTTGCGGATCGCCGGCGACCACGAGTTGCGACGGGACATATGCAAGACAGAAGATGCCGGTGACCACCACGATCAGGTAGAGCAGCCCCGCCACCCTGCCCGCATGGCTGCTTGCCATCGCCATGTCGCGTTCTACCGAAGGGTCCGGCGACATCAGGCCGCCGGGATCCCGTGGATGCAGCGCTCGCGCATCGCAGGGCGACCCGCCCATCCGGTCGATCTCCCCTGGCCTTGCGACCATGTCGGCATCCTGGAGGACGGATCAGGCATCGCCCTACTCCGCCTTCAACGCCGATATCGCCGCCGCCGGCACGGTGCCTTCGCCGCGGCGCACGCGGGCGCGCCGGATCAGGCGCGCGGTGCCGTTGCGCAGGTCGTCGAGGATCGCGTAGATGGTCGGCAGGAACAACAGGCTGACCACGGTCGAGAAAGCCAGGCCCCCGGCGATCGCCCGCGCCATCGGGTAGTACGGCGGACCGTCTCCGCCCATCTGCGTGCCCCCCAGCGAGATCGGCACCATGGCCAGGATCGCCGTGCCCATGGTCATCAGGATCGGGCGCAGGCGTTCGCGGCTGCCTTCGACCAGCGCGTCGGTGCGCGACATGCCACGTCGGCGCAGGTTGTTGATGTGCTCGATCATGACGATGCCGTTGTTCACCACCACGCCCATCAGCACCAGGATGCCGATGAAGGCCATGATGTTGAACTCGGTGCCGGTCAGCCAGAACAGCCA
>SEHC01000478.1 GCA_004173415.1 Lysobacteraceae bacterium | reverse complement strand
CCGCCAGCGCCGCCCAGAAGGCCGCCGGCCCCACCGCCGACGCCGCCACCCCCACCGTGGTCCTGGTCCACGGCGCCTTCGCCGATGGTTCGTCCTGGAACAAGATCATCCCGCTGCTGCAGGCCAAAGGCCTGAAGGCCGTGGCGGTGCAGAACCCGCTGACCTCGCTGGAGGATGACGTGACCGCGGCCAACCGCGTGATCAATGCGCAGACCGGGCCGGTGGTGCTGGTCGGGCATTCCTGGGGCGGTTC
Source organism: Lysobacteraceae bacterium (assembly GCA_004173415.1). Taxonomy (GTDB): domain Bacteria; phylum Pseudomonadota; class Gammaproteobacteria; order Xanthomonadales; family Xanthomonadaceae; genus Pseudoxanthomonas_A. The sequence continues at coordinate 2,948 of SEHC01000478.1, read as the reverse complement.
GGTGATCACCCAGGCCGGCGGCCACGACAAGGTCAAGGCGCTGGTCTACGTCGCCGCCTTCGCCCCTTCGCTGGACCAGGCCCCGACCGCCGACCTGAAGGCGTTCCCCACGCCGCCCGGCTCGGCCCACTACGTGGTCGATGCGGACGGGTTCGTGACCCTGCCGCCGGCCGCCATCGCCAGCGAGTTCGCCCAGGACGTCAGCGCGGAGGAAGCCAACCTGATCGCCGCCACCCAGGGCCCGGTGCGCGGGGCCAACTTCGAACAGAAGGTCAGCGTCGCCGCCTGGACCGGCAAGCCGTCCTGGTACATCGTCGCCGGCAACGACCGCATGATCGACCCCGGCGCCCAGCGCGCCCTGGCCAAGAAGCTCAAGGCCCACACCACCGAACTGGCCGCCAGCCACGTGCCGATGCTGTCGCAGCCGCAGGCGGTGGCCGACGTGATCGCCGAGGCGGCCAAGTCGATCAAGTAACCCGCAGCCCGCGGTGCGAAACCCCGGGGGACGGCGAACGCCGTCCCCTTTTTCATGGGAGCACCCGTGCGGAACGGTTCCCCCTCTCATTCCCGTCGTCATCCCGGCGCAAGCCGGGACCCAGCGTTTGCCCTCCGTTTTTTTTGCCCGTCATCCCGGCCGCAAGCCGGGACCCAGCGTTTGCCTTACCGCTTCGCCCGTCACCCGACCCAAACCAGGACCCAGCGTTTGCCTTCCACTTTTGCCCTGTTGTCGCTGTGCCGGGGAAGTCGTCCCGGCCGTGATCATCAATACCCGTCATCCCGGCGAAAGCCGGGACCCAGCGTTTGCCTTACCGCTTCGCGCGTAACCCCACCCAAACCAGGACCCAGCGTTTGCCCTGATCCCCCTGATCAAGCCAGCCCCGGAAACAGATCCACCCACCGCGGATTCCCTGCCTCGATCAATTCGATCTTCCACGACCGCTTCCACTCCTTCAGCGCCTTCTCCCGTGCGATCGCCGTCTCCATCTGCACGCGCCGAAGCAGGTCCGACGTCACCCCGATGTAAAGCGTCCCGTTGCGGCGGCTGGCAAGCAGGTAAACGCAAGGCTGTTTCATGGACTTCACTTCCTTGATGTCGTTGTGCCTTGGACGTCGTGCCGGCAGTCGACCTGGCCGCCCTCCTCGATCCTGGTCATCCCGGCCGTCTTCCTCAATCCTCGTCATCCCGGCCGTCATCCTCAATCCTCGTCATCCCGGCGAACGCCGGGACCCAGCGTCTGCTCCGGCGTTCCCCGCACTCCGAGCTATAACCGCTAGGTCCCGGCTTGCGCCGGGGTGACGATTTTTTTCTCCCGCCACTTGAGTAGCGCTTACTCCCTTACCTCCGTCATCCCGGCGAACGCCGGGACCCAGCGTTTGCCCCGGAGTTCCCGCACGTTGAGCCGTAACCGCTGGGTCCCGGCTTGCGCCGGGATGACGAACTTCTCTTTCTCCCCGTCACCGGATCACTCTCAGCTCCCTAATGTCCGTCATCCCGGCGAACGCCGGAACCCAGCGTTTGCTCCTCTTTTTCTCCCCGTCACCGGATTACTCCTGGCCCCCTAATGCCCGTCATCCCGGCGAACGCCGGGACCCAGCGTTTGCTCCTCTTTTCTCCCCGTCGAGAAGACAGCTTCAAGCTGCTCTTGCCACCGGATTACTCCTGGCTCCCCTAATGCCCGTCATCCCGGCGAACGCCGGGACCCAGCGTCTGCTCCGGCGCTCCCACACTGCGAGGCTGCAACCGCTGGGTCCCGGCTTGCGCCGGGATGACGACTTTTTTCTTTCTCCCCGCCACCTGATTACTCGCAGCTACCCGTACCTCCGTCATCCCGGCGAACGCCGGGACCCAGCGTCTGCTCTGGCGTCCCCGCACTCCGAGCCGCAACCGCTGGGCCCGGCTTGCGCCGGGATGACGACCTTTGGGGGACGGAACCCCGCGCGCCGACCCAACCACCCCACGCGCTGCCCCAACCACTCCAAGCGCCGACTCAGCCACCCGAAGCGCCGACCCAACCACCCCACGCACCGACTCAACCACCCCACACCCCGGGTCGAAAAGTCGGCACGTCGGCTCCTCAACCCGACGCGCCGAGGCAACCACCCCATGCGTGGGCTCCCGAAGCCGGAACGCCGCCTCCCTCACCCGGCATGCGGGGTGCGCGACCCCACGCACCGGCCCGAATACCCCACGCGTCACCTCCCACCCCCCACGCGTGGACTCGGCGACCCGGCACGCCGACTCGGCAACCCCGCGTGCCGGTCCGCGACCCTGCAAGCCGCCCCGCCAGCGCCGCACGACCCAGCACCCACAAAAAAAGCCGCCAGTACGGCGGCTTTCCTGTTGCGGTGCGGGGGTCATGCCTCGGGGGAGGGCTCGGCCGGCCTGCGCGAGGGGCGGGCGAAACGCCCGCCGATCTCCTTCCTCAGCTCCTTCAGCCCGTAGGCGTCGCCGACCAGCTTGATCTGGCCGTAGCCGTCCAGGGCCACGTCCATGATGTCGTTGCCCAGGGCGCTGGTGGTGTCGTCCAGCCGCGAGTGCAGGCGGCCCAGGCGTTCGAACACCGGGCGCAGGCGGTCCAGGGCCACCAGGTCGGCCTGGGCGCCGGCCACGTCCAGGCTGGGCGGGACGATCTGCGGGTTGTCGCCCAGCACGCGCACGGTGGTGCGGCAGAACACTTCGCTCTTGTCCCCCATCCACAGCAGCTTGCGGCGTTCGCCCGGCTCCAGGGAGATCAGCCCGGGCAGGGCGGCCTCCAGCTGGGCCAGCGCGGCCAGGGCCGCGGTCTGCTGTTCGACGGTGATGTCCAGCGATATCAGGTTGAGGCTCACGGGCAACTCCTTATGCATTCCATGTGATTGAAAGGCCCGGTCACTCCGGGCCGGTGGTGCCCCGCCGCAGGTGCAGTCAGGCGGTGGGGCGGGTGGGAATGAGCGTTACGCCCAACTCC
>SEHC01000477.1 GCA_004173415.1 Lysobacteraceae bacterium | reverse complement strand
TTCAAGTCGGCCAAGGGCGATTACGAGGTGCGGATCCGTGGCTTGCTGCAGGGCGACGGGCGGTTCTTCCTGGACGGCGCGCCTGACGGCACCAACGACACCTTCCTGCTGCGCACTGCAAGGCCCACCATCGAAGGCTCGCTGGGCAAACTGGTCGGCTTCCGCTTCACCCCCGAATTCGCTGGCGACAGCGCCAGCATCGTCGATGCCTACGCGGACCTGCGCCTGGATCCGGCCTACACGCTGCGGGTCGGCAAGTTCACCTCGCCGGTCGGACTGGAGCGGTTGCAATCTTCTGCCGCGCTTGCCGACGTGGAGCGCGCCCTGCCCAGCGAGCTGGCCCCCAACCGCGACATCGGCGTGCAGCTGCAGGGCGAACTCGCAGATGCGCGCGTGGCCTATGCCATCGGCGTATTCAACGGCACCGTCGATGGCCGCGATGCGATCACCAGCAACCCGGATGACGAGTTCGAGTACGCCGGTCGCGTGTTCTTCGAACCTTTCAGGAACGACGCCAGCGCATGGTCCGGGCTGGGTTTCGGCATCGGCGCCAGCATCGGCGACAAGCAGGGCAGCGGCAACAACTTCCTGCCGCGCTACCGCACGCCCGGACAGCTGCAGTTCTTCGGTTACCGCAGCGCGGTCCTGGCCGATGGCCGCCACAGCCGCTTCTCGCCGCAGGGACATTACTACCGCAACGGCTTCGGCGTGCAGGCCGAATACATCGTGTCCAGGCAGGAAGTAAGCGTCGGCGGGGTGCGCGAAGAGCTTTCCCACCAGGCCTGGCAGGCGACCGCCAGCTATGTGCTGACCGGCGAGGACGCCAGCTACCGAGGCGTGGCCAAGCCCTCGCATCCATTCGACCCGGGGCAGGGCGGCTGGGGTGCGTTCGAACTGGTCGGGCGTTATGGTGTGCTGGAGATCGACGACGACGCCTACCCCCTGTTCGCCGATACCAATGGCTCCGCGCGCAAGGCCGAATCGTGGACCGTGGGGCTCAACTGGTACCTCAACAGCAACCTCAAGCTGGTGCTCAACTACCTGCAGACCCGCCTCGACGGTGGTTCAGCCTCAGGCGCCGACCGCGAAGACGAGAAAGCCGTATTCACCCGCTTGCAAGTAGCATTCTGACCAAACGGAGCCGCCCATGAAATCCATTCGCACCCACCGCATGCTGGGCACCGCGTTGCTCGCCGCCGGCCTGGCATTCGCCGCCGTCGCAGGGGCCAAGGACGCCAAGCTGCTCAACGTGTCCTATGACCCGACCCGCGAGCTGTACCGCGACTTCAATGCCGCCTTCGCCAAGGACTGGCAGCAGAAGAAGGGCCAGAAGGTCGAGATCGAGACCTCGCACGGCGGATCGGGCAAGCAGGCCCGTTCGGTGATCGACGGGCTGGAGGCCGACGTCGTCACCCTTGCGCTTGCCTACGACGTCGACTCGATAGCCCAGCGTGCCAAGCTGTTCCCCGCCGACTGGCAGAAACGCCTGCCGGAGAACAGTTCGCCCTACACCTCGACCATCGTGTTCCTGGTCCGCAAGGGCAATCCCAAGCAGGTCAAGGACTGGCCCGACCTGCTGCGTCCGGGCGTCGCGGTGATCACCCCCAATCCCAAGACCTCCGGCGGAGCGCGCTGGAACTACCTCGCGGCGTGGGCCTACGGGCTGAAGATCTTCAAGGGAGACGAGGCGAAGACCCGCAACATGGTGCGTGCGCTGTTCCGCAACGTGCCGGTGCTGGACACGGGACAAGTTCGAGATCGTGGTGCCGAAGCTGTCGATCCTGGCCGAGCCACCGGTCGCGCTGGTGGACAGGAACGTCGACAAGCACGGCACGCGCGAACTGGCCCAGGCCTACCTGAAGTACCTGTATTCGCCGGAGGGGCAGAGGATCGCCGCCAGGCACTACTATCGCCCGCGCTATCCGCAGCACGCCGATCCGGCCGACATCGCCCGCTTGCCCAAGGTGGAGCTGGTGACCCTCGACCAGGTCTTCGGTTCATGGGCCAAGGCGCAGGCCACCCATTTCGCCGAAGGCGGCGTGTTCGACCAGATCCAGTCGGAAAAATAGCCGATGGGGTCGGTCCTGCCCAAGGCCAGCCGCGTCCGCCACCGACGGGTGATGCCCGCGTTCGGATTGAGCCTGGGCTACACCCTGGCGTGGCTGGGCCTGATCGTGCTGATTCCGCTGGCCGGCCTGTTCGTCAACGCCGGCGGGCTGGGCTGGCAGGGCCTGTGGGACACCTGGACCGAACCTCGCGTGCTCGCCTCGCTGAAACTGAGCTTCGGCACCGCGCTGGCGGCAGCGGCGTTCAATGCGGTGATGGGCACGCTGGTGGCCTGGGTACTGGTTCG
>SEHC01000476.1 GCA_004173415.1 Lysobacteraceae bacterium | reverse complement strand
GGCATGGGCTGCGCGCGCAAGCTGACCTTCTCCTGGGGCGGTAATCCGGGGGTGGGTTCGCTGCACCGCCTGCGCGATGCGGTCGAGCACCAGTGGCCGCGCGCCCTGGAGCTGGACGAGCACAGCCATGCCGGCATGGCGGTCGCCTACTGCGCCGGCGCCGCGCGCCTGCCCTTCGGCGTGCTGCGCGGCTACCAGGGCACCGACCTGCCCGCGCACAATCCACGCATCGGCACCGTCGCCTGCCCGTTCACCGGCGAAATCCTGGCCGCGGTGCCGGCGATCAATCCCGACGTCACCTTCCTGCATGCCCAATGCGCGGACCGCCAGGGCAACGTGGTCCTGCACGGCATCGTCGGCGCGGCGCGCGAGGCGGCGCTGGCCGCCAGGACCCTGGTGGTGACGGTGGAGGAAACCGTCGAGGCGCTGCCACCGGCGATGAACGCCCTGCTGCTGCCGCACTGGGTGATCGGCGCGGTGGTCCATTGCCCAGGCGGCGCCTATCCGTCCTATGCGCAAGGCCATTACGAACGCGACAACGCCTTCCACCAGCGCTGGGACGCGATCGCGCGCGATCGCGAAACCTTCCAGGCGTGGATGGACCTGCACGTGCTCGGCAGCGCCGACAACCGCGCCTTCCTCGGCAGCCTGCTGGTGGAAGCGGCGTGAGCGCCTGCACCCGCGAGGAATGGATGACGGTGGCCGCGGCCCGGCAGCTGTGGGATGGCTGCATCTGCTTCGTCGGCATCGGCCTGCCCAGCGCGGCCTGCAACCTGGCCCGGCTGATCCATGCACCGGACCTGGTCCTGATCTACGAGTCGGGCACCCTCGGCACCCGCCCCGACGTGCTGCCGCTGTCCATCGGCGATGGCGAACTGGCCCTGACCGCGGCCTGCGTGGTGCCGCTGCCGGAAGTCTTCAGCTATTACCTGCAGGCCGGGCGCGTGGACGTGGGCTTCCTCGGCGCCGCGCAGATCGATCGCTTCGGCAACCTCAACAGCACGGTGATCGGCCCCTACGAGGCCCCGCAGGTGCGCCTGCCCGGCGCCGGGGGCGCGCCGGAGATCGCAATGCACGCGCGCCAGACCTTCGTCATGCTCAAGGCCAGCCCGCGCAGCTTCGTCGCCGAGCTGGATTTCCGGACCACCGCCGGTTACCTGCAAGGCGCCGGCGCGCGCGCGCGTTGCGGCATGCCCGGCGGCGGCCCGCGCTCGGTGATCACCGACTTCGGCATGCTCTCGCCACACCCGAAGACCCAGGAACTGCAGCTCAGCGCGTTGTTCGCCGGGGTCGGCGTGGAGGAAGCGCGCGCGGCGGTGGGCTGGCCGCTGGCCCGCGCCGCGCATGTCGGCCTCATCGACCCGCCCGACGCGGCCGAGCTGGAGGCACTGCGCGCACTGAATGCGCGTACCCGCGAAGCGCATGCGCGCGCGATCCCCTTGCCCCTGTGAACTTGCCCCTGTGAACTTGCCCCTGTGAACTTGCCCCTCTGAAATTGCCCTCCGACCACGTACCCAGGCCCGCCATGACCCAGCCGCACATCAGCATGCCCCTGCCCGGCCCGCGCGCGCGGGCCATGATCGCGCGCGACGCCGAGGTGATCTCGCCCTCCTACCCGCGCGACTATCCGTTCGTGATGGACCATGGCCGCGGCACCCTGCTGGCGGGCGAGCCGGCGATGAGCTTCCTGTGCCAGTCCGGCACCGAAGCGGTCGAGGGTGCGTTGAAGCTGGCGCGTTACGTGACGAAACGGCCGCGCTTCATCGGCTTCCTCGGCGGCTTCCACGGCCGCACCATGGGCTCGCTGGCCTTCACGTCCAGCAAGTACACCCAGCAGCTCGGCTTCGCCCCGGCCATGCCCGGCGTGACCCACGTGCCCTATCCCGATCCGTACCGCCCGCTGTTCGCCGGCGAGGACCAGGGCAAGGCCGTCATCGATTACCTCCGCATGTTGTTCGAGCGCAACGTGCCGGCGGCGGAAGTGGCGGCGATCCTGGTCGAACCGCTGCAGGGCGAAGGCGGCTACGTGGTGCCGCCGCCGGGATTCCTGGCCGGCCTGCGCGCCCTGTGCGACGAACACGGCATCCTGCTGATCTTCGACGAAGTGCAATCAGGCATCGGCCGCACCGGCAGGATGTTCGCCTGCGAGCACGAAGGCGTGGCCCCGGACATCATGAGCCTGGCCAAGGGCCTGGGCTCCGGCCTGCCGATCGGCGCGGTAGTGGCCCGCAGATCGCTGATGTCGCAATGGAAGCGCGGCGCCCACGGCAACACCTATGGCGGCAACCCGCTGGCCTGCGCGGCGGCCAACGCCACCCTGGACCTGGTCGGCGGCGGCCTGGCCGACAACGCGGCCACGGTCGGCGCGCATTTCCAGCAGCGTCTGCGGGAACTGCAGCAAGACCATCCCTGCATCGGCCAGGTGCGCGGCCGCGGGCTGATGATCGGCATGGAACTGGTCGAGAGCCGGTGCTGGGCCAGGTCGACCTGCCGCATTCGTATTACTGGCGCGAGCTCTACGTGCCGCAGCTCACCAGCGGGCCGTCCTCGGCCGCGTTCCTGGCGGACGGCCAGGCCCTGGTCTACAGCTGCGGCGGTTCGCTGTGGCGGCAGGCCATCGACAGCGACGAGGCCTTCGAGCTGACCCACCCCGCCGGGGCCTACGACTACCAGCCGGACGTGGCCGGCGACGGTCGCAGCGTGGTGTTCACCCGCTACGACGGCACCCGCTTCCAGTTGTGGCGGCTGGACCTGGCCAGTGGCGTCGAGCAGGCCCTGACCGACGACAAGTCCGTCCACCTGGAGCCGCGGCTGTCGCCCGACGGCAGCCGCCTGGCCTGGGTCTCGACCCGGGGCACGGGCCACTTCAACCTGTTCATCGCCGACATCGATGCCCGTGGCCTGCATCGCGCACGGCCCTTGCTCGGCGAACGCAAGAGCCAGATCGACCGTTATTACTATTCCGCGTTCGACCACGCGATCAATCCTTCCTGGTCGCCGGACGGCAAGAAGATCCTTTACCTCACCAACCAGGAAATCGCCTGGGGCACCGGCGACCTGTGGTTGGTGGACGTGGACCGTCCTTCGCAGCGCAGGAAAATCCTCAGCGAGGAAACCAGCTGGGGCGCGCGGCCGGAACTGGCGCCCGATGGCAAGCGCCTGCTGTATTCCAGCTACCGCGGCCGCCAATGGCAGCAACTGTGGCTGACCACGCCCACCGGCGCC
>SEHC01000475.1 GCA_004173415.1 Lysobacteraceae bacterium | reverse complement strand
ACGGTATTCATCATCACGTCGCGATCGGCCTTTTCCTGGAAGAACGGAAACAGCATGCCGATGCCCAGGTCGAAGCCATCCATGACCACGTACATCATGATCGCGAAGACGATGATCACGGCCCAGACCAGCGGCAGGTCGATGCCCATCAGTCCACCTCGCCTTCGCGCAGCCGGCCATCGGCGGTTTCCACATCGGTCGCCGCCGACAGCGGCCTTGCCGGCTGGCGCGGCTGCCCGGGTCCACCTTCCGGCGGCGAGTCGCCTTCGTGCAGGGACGGACCCTTGCCCATGATCCGCAGCGCGTACACGGTGCCTGCGCCGAACACGGTGAAATAGACCACCACGAACACCGCCAGGGTCAGGCCGACCGCGCCGCCCGTGTGCGGCGACACCGCATCGGCGGTGCGCATCAGGCCATGGATGATCCACGGCTGGCGGCCGATCTCGGTGGTGAACCAGCCAGCCAGGATCGCCACCAGCCCGGCCGGGCCCATCAGCACGGCCATGCGCCACAGCGGCCTGGAGTTATACAGCCGCCCGCGCCAGCGCGCCCATGCGGCCAGCAGGCCCAGGCCGATCATCAGCAGGCCCAGTCCGACCATCACCCGGAAGGTCCAGAACACCACCAGCGCGTTGGGCCGGTCTTCGCGCGGGAACTCCTTCAGGCCTTTGAACTGGCCGTCCAGGCTGCGGGTCAGGATCAGGCTGCCCAGCCGCGGGATCTCCACCGCCATGCGGGTGCGCTCCTGCTCCATGTCCGGGATGCCGAACAGGATCAGCGGCACGCCGTCGCCCGGCTTGTTTTCCCAGTGCCCCTCCATCGCCGCCAGCTTGGCCGGCTGGTACTGCAGCGTGTTGAGGCCGTGCATGTCGCCGATCAGCGCCTGCACGGGCGCGGTGAACAGCAGCATCCACATCGCCATCGACCACATGGTGCGCACGGCCGGGTCGCGGCGCCCGCGCAACAGGTGCCAGGCGCCGGTGGCGCCAACGATCAGCGCGGTGGCCAGGAACGCGGCCGTCACCATGTGCGCCAGCCGGTACGGGAACGAGGGATTGAAGATCACCGCCAGCCAGTCGACCGGCACCACCCGGCCATCGAGGATCTCGTAGCCCTGCGGGGTGTGCATCCAGCTGTTGGAGGCCAGGATCCAGGTGGCCGAAATCAGCGTGCCTATCGCCACCGCCACCGTCGAGAGGAAGTGCAGGCCCGGCCCGACCCGCTGCATGCCGAACATCATCACGCCGAGGAAGCCGGCTTCGAGGAAGAACGCGGTCAGCACCTCGTAAGTCAGCAACGGTCCGGTGACGCCACCGGCGAAGCGCGAGAACTCGCTCCAGTTGGTGCCGAACTGGTAGGCCATGACGATGCCCGAGACCACGCCCATGCCGAAGGCGACGGCGAATACCTTCATCCAGAATTGGTAGAGGTCCAGGTACACCTGCCGCCGGGTGCGCAGCCAGGCCGCCTCCAGCACCGCCAGGTAACTGGCCAGGCCGATGGTGATGGCCGGGAAGATGATGTGGAACGAGATCGTGAAGCCGAACTGGATCCGCGCAAGCAGCAGGGCATCGAGGCTGGGCACCAGCTGTACCGAGGTGGAGACGACGGCGCCATTCTAGTCCCAGGCCCGGCGGATGGCGTCAAGGCGATGGGCTGACCATGCGTGGCGTGGTTCCGGATTCCACGCGCCCTCGTCCTGCCCCGCTCGGCTAAACTCCGGGCATGCTCAAGATCGACACCCACGCCCACTACCTGCCGCGCACCTGGCCCGACCTGGCGCGCAAGTACGGCGACGATCGCTTTCCGGTGATCCACCATGGCGAGGATGGCCGCGCGCGCATCTACAAGGACGGCAAGTTCTTCCGCGAGATCTGGCCCAAGACCTGGGATCCGCAGGTGCGGATCGACGATTACGCCAAGTTCGGCGTGCAGGTGCAGGTGCTCAGCACGGTCCCGGTGATGTTCAGCTACTG
>SEHC01000474.1 GCA_004173415.1 Lysobacteraceae bacterium | reverse complement strand
CCGACCGAATCCAGGTCGTTGTGCTTGCCACCCGCGCGCAGGCAGCGTTGCACGTCCGCAGCACGGACATAGCTGCGTTTCTCCGCGCCAAGGAATACATCCTTGAACTGGACCATGCCCGAATTGGTGAACAACAGGGTCGGGTCGTTGCCGGGCACCAGGGGTGCCGACGGTACGATGGTGTGGCCCTTGCCACGGAAAAAATCCAGGAAGTCCTGGCGGATCTGGCTGCTGGTGAGCTTGGGAGTATTCATCTGGCTGGCGGTTGGCGGACGGGCACGTCTGGCGTGCCGCGGTACCGACAGGATGCGGAAACGCGCTGGAGCAGACAACCCAATCGGTAAAGGGTAGCAGGCCGGACCGGATCAGTCGCGTGGCGGATCGCTCAGGGCGGCCCTGACCGTGTCACCGTCGAAGCCTCGCCGGTAGAGGAAATCCGCTGCCTTGCGGCGCCGGGCAGGATCGGCGATGGGTCCAGCGCCGAACCGCCGCTGGACCAGGTCACGCGCCGCGGCCCCCCAACTCCCATCCAAGGCGTCCATGGCAGCATTGATGCTGTCGTGGCCGATTCCGTGGAGGCCCAGCTCGGCCCGGATCCGCACCGGGCCCTGGCCCTGACCTACGCGTGTCCGGACCAGCATCTCGGCAAAGCGGCTGTCGCTCTGCCACCCGTCCCCCGCCAGCCGCTCGACCGCCGCGGCGGCAGCACCGGCCTCGATACCGCGCTCGGCAAGCTTGCGAGCCAGCTCCTTGCGGGAATGCTCGCGTCGCACGAGCAATGCCAAGGCACGCTGGGTGGGCGTCATCTCCCGGGGCTTGCGCTTGCGGGAGCCAGTAGGTGCGGCGTCTTCCGGCATGGTGCTGGGCCTGCTCAAAAGTGGCGCGTCCCTGCGCCAATCCCGATCAGACTTCCGCTTCGTCTTCAGCCTCGTCCGGCTTTACTTCAGCGGGCTGGAACTTCTCGCGAAGCTCGGCTTCCAGGCGCGTGGCCACCTGCGGGTTGTCCCTCAGGTACTGGCGCGAATTGTCCTTGCCCTGGCCGATGCGCTCGTCGCCGTAGCTGTACCAGGCACCGGCCTTGTCGACCAGCTTGGCCTCCACGCCCATGTCGATCAACTCGCCTTCGCGGCTGATGCCTTCGCCATACAGGATCTCGGTGATGACCTGCTTGAAGGGGGGCGCCAGCTTGTTCTTGACCACCTTGATCTTGGTCTGGTTGCCGATGATCTCGTCGCCCTTCTTGATCGCGCCTATGCGGCGGATATCCAGTCGCACCGAAGCATAGAACTTGAGCGCATTGCCGCCCGTGGTTACTTCGGGGCTCTGGCCGGGCATCATCGCGCCGATCTTCATGCGCAGCTGGTTGATGAACAGCACCATGCAGTTGGAACGCTTGATGTTGCCGGTCAGCTTGCGCAGCGCCTGGCTCATCAGTCGTGCCTGCAGCCCGGGCAACTGGTCGCCCATCTCACCCTCGATCTCGGCCTTGGGGGTCAGTGCCGCCACCGAATCGATCACCACCATGTCGACCGCATTGGAGCGGACCAGCATGTCGCAGATCTCAAGGGCCTGCTCACCGGTGTCCGGCTGGGACAGCAGCAGATCGTCGACATTGACGCCGAGCTTGGCCGCGTAGATGGGATCCAACGCGTGCTCGGCGTCGATGAACGCGGCGGTGCCGCCGCGCTTCTGGCACTGGGCGATGGTCTGCAGTGCAAGCGTGGTCTTGCCCGAGGATTCGGGACCCCTTGCCGAACTGGCGCTCGATCTGGGTCAGGGCCGCGGAAAGTGCGCGCTTCTTGTTCTCGTCCATCGTGGAGTCCTTGGTGGTCTGTCGGGTTGAGGGCAATCTAGCGGCCATGGGTCGCACCAGTTGCGACGCGACGGGCCGGTATCGAAATTAACCTTGCAACATCGGGTACTGATAGAGGACAGGGGCGCACTGGAGCGTAAGAAATTTCCTGTTTGATAAACAATCCTTCATGCAAAACGGCAGGGAAAGCGGGAATCAGCGGTTCGGTCGGACCAGGCCGCAATACAGCCCTTCGATCGCGAAATCCTGGTCCGGCTGGACTTCGATCGGCTGGTAATCGGGATTTCTTGGCAGCAGGCGGATACGGTCCTTGCCGATCTTCAGCAACTTGACCGTGATCTCGTCATCGATCCGGGCCACCACGATCTGGCCCGAGCGCGCGTCGGGCGTACGGTGCACGCCGATCAGGTCGCCATCGAAAATGCCTTCGTCCCGCATCGAATCGCCCTGCACTTTCAACAGGTAATCCGGGGCCGGGGCGAAGAAGGTGCGATCAAGCAGGACGAAGTCGTCGGAGCGGATGTCTGCCCCGATGGGAAGGCCGGCGGCGAC
>SEHC01000473.1 GCA_004173415.1 Lysobacteraceae bacterium | reverse complement strand
CAGCGGTCGCTCTTCATGTACTGCAGGAACGGGTCGTCCTTGTCCAGCACGATCACGCTCTGGCCGTCGGCAAAGGAGCCGCGATAGGCCTCCAGGCTGCGCTGGAAGGCGTAGAACGCGGGGTCGCGGTTGGCCGCTTCGGCATAGATCCTGGCCGCCTGGGCATCGCCTTCACCACGCAGACGCTGGGCGTCGCGGTTGGCTTCGGCCACCAGCACGGTCTGGTCGCGGTCGGCCGAGGCGCGGATCGTCCGTGACTGTTCCTCGCCCTCGGCGCGCAGCTTGCTGGCCACCTGGGTGCGCTGGGCGCGCATGCGCTCGTAGACCTGGTTGATCACGTCGCTGTCGGTGGGCAGGTCGATCTGCTTCAGGCGGATGTCGGTGATGGTCATGCCCAGAGTCGCCGCGCCTTCGTTGATCGCGGTCAGCTGCTTGGCGACGATGTCGTTGCGGTCGCCGGAAACCAGCTGCTGCAGGGTGCGCGAGTTGATCTCGTTGCGCAGCGAGTCGGTGATGATCGGCGACAGGCGCTCGTTGGCGGTCTTCTCCTCGCCACCGGTCGCGCGGTAGAACGCGCGCACGTCGGAGATGTAGCCGACCGCGAAGAAATCGATGCTGACGTCCTTGCGCTCCAGGGTCAGGTAACGCTCCGGCGCGGTCTCCAGGGTGCGGAAACGACGGTCGAACACGCGCACCGATTCCACCAGCGGCACCTTGAAGTGCAGGCCCGGCTTGATGTCGGCGCGGACCACCTTGCCGAGGTTGAGGACCAGCGCGGTCTGGTCCTCGCGGACCACGTAGACCGAGCCGAGCAGGCCAAACAGCAGGATCGCGGCGATCGCCGCGTAAAAGGAAGTCTTCATCGTCCGGTCTCCTCGCGGCCGGCAGGTCGGGCAGGACGTTCGGCACGGCCGGTCGCCGCGCCGCTCTGCACGGCGGGCAGCACCGCTTCGGCGGGCAGCAGCGGCGGCGCTGCCGCGGCCGCGGCGCCGGGCTGGGCCGGCATGGGCACGTAGATCAGCTGGCGCTCGTCGCCACCGACCACCTTGCGGTTCTCCGCCAGCACGCCCTGCACGGTTTCCAGCCAGAGCCGCTTGCGGGTCACTTCCGGGGCGGCCTTGTATTCCGCCTGGAGCAGGCTGAAGCGCGCCGCATCACCGGTCGCGCGCGCCACCATCGCGGTCTTGTAGCCATCGGCGGTGGTTCGCAGGCGGGCGGCCTCGCCTCGCGCTTCGGGGACGATCTTGGCGGCGTAGGCCTGGGCCTGGTTGACCAGGCTTTCGCGCACCTGCTGGGCGCTGTTGACCTCGTCGAAGGCCGGTTGCACTTCCTGCGGGGGACGCGCGTTGGGCAGGTTGAGCTCGGTGACCACCAGGCCGGTGCGGTAGGCGTCGAGGGACTTCTGCAGGCGCTCCTTGGCCTGGCTGCCGAGCGGGCCGCGCACGCCCAGCACGGTGTCCAGGTCGGCGCCGCCGACCTGTTCCCGCACCGCGCTCTGCGCGGCCTGCTGCAGCACTTCGTCGGCGCCGCGCGAACCGAACAGGTACAGGCGCGGATCGCTGATCCGGTACTGGACGTTGAGCGACACGGTGACGATGTTCTCGTCCTTGGTCAGCACCGGCACGGTGTTGCTGAAGGTCTTGATCTCGGTGGCGTTGACCTTGGTGACGCTTTCCACCGGCCAGGGCCACTTGAAATTCGGGCCCGGCTGCATTATCCGGGAGAACTGGCCGAAGCGCAGGACCACGCCGCGCTGCTGCTCGCCGATCAGCTGGAAGCTGCTGAACACCAGCAGCAGCGCCACGGCGATGGCGACCCAGCGCAACGGGTTGCCGCCGCCATTGCCATCGAACAGGCCGCGCAGCCTGTCTGCCCAGGCCGAGAAATCGTTGCCGCCGCCCTTGCCCTTGGGCTTCCAGGGGCTGGGCTTGTCCTTGCTGCCGTTCGAGCCGCTTCCGGGGGTGTTCCAGGCCATGCCTACTCCATATTG
>SEHC01000472.1 GCA_004173415.1 Lysobacteraceae bacterium | reverse complement strand
GCAGGCCTGGCCGATGACGATGGGGCCGGCACCGATGATCAGGATGGTCTTGAGGTCACTACGCTTGGGCATCGAATCGTTTTCCGTTACTGCGAAATCGCGGCGGTCGCCGGCTTGGGGCCGATGTACTTGTCGAAGAAGGCGAGCATCTTGGTGTACAGGCTGACCTGGTTCTCGAGGTCGCGGAAGCCATGCGCTTCCTTCTTTTCGACGATGACTTCTTCAGGCTTCTTGCCGACCTTGGCCAGCTGGTCGATCAGGAAATGCATGTTCTTGATCGGCACGCGCACGTCCTTCTCGCCGTGGACCAGCATGATCGGGGTCTTGATCCGCTCCACCCCGTAGGCGGGCGACTGTGCCATGCGCTCGGATTTCTCCAGCGGATACGCGTCCTTCAGGTAGTTGCGGCCGCTTTCGTGGGCCATGAAGTCGGCATCACGCTGTGCGTCGAGGTCGTAGACGCCCACGTAACCCACCGTGCACTTGTACAGGTCGGGTTCGCGGACCACGCTCATCAGCGCGGCGTAGCCGCCGTAGGAGGCGCCGTAGATGCAGACCCGGTTGGCGTCGGCGATGCCCTCGCCGATGGCCCACCTGACCGAGTCGGTCAGGTCATCCTGCATGGTGGTGCCCCACTTGCGGTAGCCCTTGCCCTCGAACGCATTGCCATAGCCGCCGGAACCGCGGTAGTTCATCTGCAGCACGGCATAGCCGCGGTTGGCGAACAACTGCACTTCCGGGTTGAAGCCCCATTCGTCGCGCGGGCCGTGCGGGCCGCCGTGCGGGTTGATGATCAGCGGCAGGTTCTTGCCACTGCTGCCCTTGGGCAGGGTCAGGTAGCCGTGGATGACCAGGCCATCGCGGGTGCGCACCTGGACCGGCTTCATCGGCGACATTTCTTCCGGCTTGATCCAGTCCATGCTCGAAGCCAGGAACTTGGCCTTGCCATTCTCGCGATCGAACAGGTAGATCTCCGAAGGGGCGACGTCCGAGTAGGCGGCCAGCGCCAGGTAACGCCCATCGTCGGACGGGCGCAGGAAGGCCACCGCCTTGTTCGGGAACGCCTTGATCAGCCCGGCATACACCTTCGCCTCGGGATGTTCGGGGGCCACGATGTCCCAGTAGGGAACGCCATCCTCGTACTGGACCGCAAGCAGGGTCTTGCGGTCGCTGCTCCAGAGCAGCCTCGACGGATCCACGGTGCCGTTGGTCGACACCTCCGTCTCGACCCGGGTGTCCATGTTGAGCAGGACGATCGATTGCGGTTTGCCCTCCACTCCCTTGGCCATGTAGACGTTCTTGTTGTCACCGGCGAAACCCAGCGGCTCGTAGGTGGCGCCATTGCGCTCGCTTTCGTGCACCAGCGTCCACTTCTCGCCATCGCGACGGTAGGTGACGTTGCGGCCGTCGTTCATCGCCCCGTCGACGAACCGCGGGTTGCGGTCGTGGTCGACCAGGAAGCTCCCCTGCTCCACCGGCGCCGAAGCTACGGTCGTGGTCTTGCCGGTGTACACGTTGAGCTTGAACAGGTACGCGCTCTCGATCGACCGCTGCACCAGGATCGTGCTCGGATCCTCGGGGGTCAGGTCGACGAAGCTGTAGAAGTTGCCGTTCGGGATGTCGATGCGCTTGGTGCCATCGATGTTGGAGGCGTACAGGTCGCCCTTGGCCGTCTCGAAGTCGAACTTGCCGGTCTTGAAGGCGACGAAGAACAGCAGGCGCTCGTTGTTGGCCCAGGTGACCTGGCGGAAATGGCGGTCCGGACCGAAGTCCCATTTGCCGACCACGCCCTGGTCGGAAACGCGCAGTACCGCCAGCACGGTACGGTCCGCCTGCGGCACGCTCACGGCGATGTGCTTGCCGTCCGGCGACAGGCTGACGGCGGTGAATTCGGCATCCTTGAAGAAGTCCTGCAGCGGCACTTCGCGCGCCATTGCCAGCATCGGCAGAAGCATCAGCGCCAACAACATACGGCCCACAATTTTCATCTA